>JAKANJ010000002.1 GCA_021823825.1 bacterium
TTCCGATCTTCCTAAATGCAGGCGTGTCTGTATTGTTTAATATCGCCAATCTCGTGTTGTATGCATTACCACCAGTCGGTATCGCATTAATTTTAAACATCGTCTATTTGCTCTCTAGTAAAAAATTAAAATATGAACACCGACGATCCAATTAAAGACGAACCAGCCGAAGAAGCTCCGGACGAGGAAGTTGCCGAGCTTATGGAAACTCACGGTCTTGATAAGGACACGGCCGAGCGTGTGCAGGAGATCATTGAAGATTTGGGTGTAGACGAGGATGACGCAGTCGAGCTCGAGGAACTTCTTTAGTTAAGCAAATATGACTCGTGATAATTTGCTTAACATTGCTTAACTTAAGCAAATCGTATTACGGTCGCAAAAATGGTTTACGTTCGGTTCAGGGTTTCTGATCGGTGCAAATCTCTAACTCCGATTCAACCGCTCGCCACAGGGGCAAACAAGTGGCAAATTGGGGTTATCCTTCTTTACATTCGGCCAGCAGTTGGTTCATTTGGGAGAGAACGACGGTCGGATACTTGTATTCATCCGCCCAGTCAAACGTTCGAAACTTGCTGAGTAGGGCGAGCATCAAAAGAAAAACGTCCCACTCTGGGGCGTTTTTCTTTTGACTATCTCCGCGCAGGTAGGATTCGAACCGTAGGCGACTGATTTTCTTGGTCTCAACGGAGACCTTGGAAAATCGGAGTTTTGACCGCAGGAGTAAAAACAATTGCCCTCTGCTATACTTCCCAAGTGGGTCTGGCCAATTTTATATCTACAACTTCATTGCTATATATAACAATTGAAAACTTATTAATATATAAATATTAAATTTATAAATGCTTTACTTAATTATAATTCTTGCTATTGGATGGTATGTAACGTATATCGTTAAGCAGAAATATTCGTTTTTCAAAGGATACGTCGGCGAAAATTTTGTCTCAGATATGCTTATTAATATTGATCCCACAAGATACAAAGTGTTAAACAACTTAATGCTGCCATCTTTTGGCAAAACAACTACTACACAAATCGACCATGTTGTTATTTCCAATTTTGGCATTTTCTGTATTGAAACAAAGTCGTATTCAGGCTGGATTTTTGGCAAAGCCCAACAAACATATTGGACACAAGTCATATATCGTTACAAAAAGAGATTCTATAATCCACTTCGTCAAAATTTTGCCCATATAAGGGCGATCGAGGCTGTTCTAGAATCTACATTCCCACAAATAAAAGTATTAGGGTTCATAGCTTTTCCATCCGCTGATAAATTGGAGATAACCGGCACAGATGCCGTTGGTGATACGGCAGACGTTGTCGGTAAAATTAAAGCTTATACTTTACCTATACTTTCTGATACAGACAGAGATAATATCGTGGCGCTACTCAAACGTGCCGATATAACAGATAAAAGCCTACGGAAGCAGCACAACACACAAGTAAGGAGACTTAGAGCAAACTAATTGTGAAATTAAATTAAGTTTTTAAAAATGAACAGTTTAATCGTGGTCAGTTTCTTTATCAAACACCGCCCCGCCTAAATTTTGCTATACTGTAAAAATGCAAAAAATATCAACGAATATATTTATTGGTTCATCGATTGCTTTTGGAGTTATCGGAATATTGCTTGTACTGGCTGGAGGGCCAGATGGAAACAGCCATACACTACTCAATCAAACACTACACCAACTTCTATTAATAACTGTTTGTATTATATTACCCTCGTTTGCCTTAAGCGTTGCGGGTAAATATTTGATTAACAAATCCTAGTTTTTACTGATAGTTAATTAATTCCTCTATGAAAGACATTACGCTGCACGCCAGCTGGTTTATCAAGGCTCCCCTAACGGAAGTATTTACCATGATGACGGACTTTGAGAAATTTCCTGAGCATTTTCCAAAAGTTGCGGAGTCTGTAAAAGTTATTAAACGCGAAGGAAACTTTTTGGAAATGGATGCGACGGTTAAATCATTCGGCCAGCATTTCCCCGTAAAAATGAAAACGCAGATTTTGCCCGGAAAAGGGTTCATCTCAGATAATGAGAGCCCTAAATTTGGAACTTCGGGCCACGAAGAACTGCTGCTCTCTGAACAAGGCGGTGGAACTATGATCGATTACACATATCAGGTTGCCATTCATCGCCCTTTACTCCGTATCGTTGCAAAACCGTTAATCGGTTGGTTTTCCATGAAGTACTGGGAAAAAGCCGTCATAGATGAACTACGAAGAAAGCTTGAAAAGTAAGCCCGGGCAGTCCTTATCCCCTTTTCATCACGCATTTTTCAGAAAGATATTTTGTACTATAATTGATAGATGAAAAAATACTTAGTAATAGCAATAATTTTTCTCGCTGCTCTCATGTTTGGAGGCATCGCGTACTATAAGCAGTACAAAAGCGCTACAATAAACAACTTGCCACCCGTTGTCACAGACGCCCCTACATGGCAAACCTACACAAATACTAAATTTGGTTATCAAGTTAAATACCCCGGTGATTGGAGCATGCGAGAATTCCCTGACACACAAACGGGCGCAGGATTCCAGCCCCAGAGTAGTCCAAAAGACATAGCATCGGAGTGCATCACGGTAGACGCACGAGGCACCGCTGCAAATGAGTACAACACGACATTTAGTGACTATGTTAAAAAGGCCGCAGTGGTTGAGATTCAAAATTATGAAAAATTAAACTCTATTAAAACCGTCAAAACTGCAAGCGGACTGGTTGGCTATGAGACAACATGGGTCTATAAGACAATGAGTGGCCAAGAAAAAATATCTTTGCCCATTACCTATTTTGAAAATAATAAGACGGTTGAAATACATAACAACCCATTAAAATTTAAAACGGTGCAAATTTCCCTAAATGACAAAAGCTGTGAAAATACTTATGCAGAAATATTGTCTTCTTTTGAGATACACTAGCGAGTAGCGAGCCATTATCTTGCAGGAAAAGGCTCCTCCCACCCTCGCTTGACATGCCATGCAATATCATGGAATATGAGCCCAGAAGCTCTTTAAACCCCAACAATGGAGGCAACCCATGGATATGCTACTCAGCCTTACTGCCCCGTCGGGCAGCGGAAAGACAACCATTGCGGGGATGCTCATTGAGCAATGTTCCTCCGCATTTATGGTAGAAAGCTACACAACTCGTGGGCCGCGAGACAATGATTTGCCGGGCGAATATGTTTACATTTCGCTCCGCGAATTTGAACATCTTCGCCAGATTGGCTGGTTCCTTTGGACCGCCGAACATGGTGGAGTCCATTACGGGACGAATGCAGAGTCAATCAAGAATATCTTCAAGATCGAGAATTCACTGGGTATCATGATTCTCGTCCCGGAAGTCATTCCCCTCTTGGCTCGGTTCCTGAAAACCATCAACAAGGTGAAACACTACATCCCTGTCTTCATCGCCCCACCCGAAAGGCATGTCCTGGAAGAACGCCTCCGCAAACGAGGTGATGCGGAGGAAGACATCGCCAAGCGCCTCAACCAAGCAAGCGAATGGCTGCTCCAAGCGGTGCGATCTGGAATCCACTATTCCTATATCAGGAATGATGCCTCTCCGGGCGTAGCCCTTCGCGAGCTTCAAACGCTCGTGGATTCATGGCGAAAGAATTAGAACGACAGAGCCCCACTTCGGTGGGGCTTTTTATTTATTTTAAAAATTTCAATAAATAAATTAGATTTTTCTTCTTAGGGCACGCTGGCGCAGGTAGTATGCAAAAATGTAATAGGACGTTACCACAAGAGCAAGAACCGCCACAGCAAAAATAATATTGGAAAGCACGCCTTGCACGCTACTAAATGCTCCGCCGACGATATACCCAAATACAAATAACCCACCATATTGTATAAGTGCAACGATCAAAGCATTACGAAAATACATTTTATACGGAACTTTGACCATACCAGCGACTGCGAGATAAAATTCTGCAATACCGTAAGAGATCTTCCCGATAAACATGGTACGCAGTCCGTGGGCATCCCACAATGCACGCACTGACGCCATCTGCTCATCAGAAATATGAATTTTGCTCAACAGCCATGCGCTAAATCTTGTTTTACCGCCCTGTACGCCAGCAAAATACCACAAAGCATCAACAACAATATCGCGAAAGATAAAAATGCTAAAGGCAAAAAAGGGGTTGAAGTACCCAAGCCGAGAGAGCGCTCCTGCGATAAATCCCACAATTGGACCTTCAATAATAGTCAGAGGGATAAGAATCCAGTAGCGGTACGCCAAAATCAGCGCAATAAAAGACGAAGCCTGCATTTCTCCATTATATCAAACAACACCCCTAATACCACATGCTCTTATAGTAAACACCCCCTGCCTAAGATCTTTTAGGCAACAAAATTTTATACATATCTACAACCGAGATAAAGAGAGAAAGAATAATTGGACCAAATATAAAACCAAGCGGGCCAAAAAGGAGAATGCCCCCAAGAATTGAGAACAAAACAAAAAGAGACGGAACCGTAAGCCCTTTGCCGAAAAAATATGCTGACAACAAATTGTCAACAAAGAAAACGAGGAGAACCCCTACCAAACCCATGCCGATTGCCAAAAAAATGTTGCTATAAAATAGGAGGTACAGAGAAGCGGGAATAATGACAAACAATGTCCCAAGGCCAGGTACGGCACCAATTATTCCCCCTATCCCTGCCCACAAAAGTGCATTAGGAATCCCCAAAAAGTAGAAAGCGATGGCCAAAAGAACAAAACGGATCAACCCGACAAAAAGTGTGCCACGGATAACTGAAGTAATGGTTCTGTTGACTGAACTTATGATTTCATCATTTTGCTTCTCTCCAAATGGACTAAGGGAAACAATATAGTCAAGCATCTTCTCTCCATCTCGTAAAAAGAAATAAAAAGCAAACAGCAGGAAAAATGTTTGGAAGAAAATATATGTTGTTTGAGAAAGAAGCCCGCCAAGATTATTGGAGACAAAGGTAAGCGCCTTACTGCCAACATCCGCAATACTAAAAGAAAAACTCGGGACAACCTGACGAACAAAAAGATTTATGTTCTCCTGCAATGCAAGAATGTAGTGCCCCTGCCCCGCTTGAGTCAAAAAGAAAAAATTCTGAGCCTGGCTTAAAATTTCGTACCCAAAAAACAAGATAGGAATAATGAGAAAAAATAATGCAATTACGACCAGCAAGAGTGCAGAAAAATTTTTGCTTCCACGGAAAATATGCATGAACCTTTTATAGAGTGGGTGTGCAAGCACTGACAGAACTGCAGCGAGAACAAGAATACTCAAAAAAGGCTGAAAAACAAGGAGCGTTAAAACTGATAAAACGATAAATAGTGCCGAAAAAGCAACAAGCTCTAATTTTTTAGATTCCATATTTGTAGTATATCATATAGATATTATTCAGTCTTTATCCCTGTTTTTGTGTCTTTTAACGGGGAAAGCCTCCAGGAGGCGCGGTGTGACAAATTCATCTAAATTGCGGTATAATCAGAAAATGAAACTCACTATCATATTAGGCCCAATGAAAAGCGGAAAGTCCTTTGACCTTATCAGCTTCTTTTCGCCTCTCAAGTACACAGCAACTAAATATGTATTGTACCAACCGAAAAGGAATGTTCGTGACGAGGGCATTGAGTCGCGTAGTGGGCTCACGCTAGAAGCGAAAAAGATTGAAACGCTTGAAGGTATCGCCGACCAGGACTTTTCAATCATTGGTATTGATGAAATGCACATGTTTGAACCGAGCGAAATTTCACATATTGAAAAGGCTCTAGCAAAAGGAAAAGAAATCATCATATCGGGACTTGATATGGACTATAAAGGTGAGATGTTCGATACTATTAAAAGGCTTCTTGAATTGGGACCAACTGAAGTAAGATACAAGCGCGCAGTTTGTAATGAATGCAAACAATTTTCAGCAACGCATACACAGGTCTATGACAAGGGTGCACCGATAACCCATGGAATGCCGCCTGTTATCCCTGACGACGGGACTTTTTCATACGAACCGGTTTGTCGTTTGTGCTTTGCTCGTGAGTAAGCAGCTGAGAAATACAGAAATATTATAAATATTAAAAATATCTAAAAAATATGAACCTTTTTATATCACGGACATTTAAATGGTGGGAAATAGCTCTAATAAAAGTCTGCCTCATCTCTCTCGGCATTATTCTCGGTCTCTATTTTTATAACTACCTCTTGGGGCTAATGTGGCTTTGGTGGGTACTGTTTGCCCCAACTGCAATTTATTTCATCGTAAAATATATAGGCGGAAAATAGCACATTCCCCTGCCTGTGCCAGCTATGTCCCAAAGAATTGCAAAATAATTGGAATGCGCTACTATCTTGAGAGATTTGTGTAGCGCCAAATACCAAGGTCCCAATAACCAAAGGAGGGCTCAATGCGCAATGGACTGAAAATAGCTAGTCTTGCCCTTGCTCTTGCCATGACTGCCTACGCCCAAAAGCCGTCGCTTTTAAGCAGGCTGCACGCGCGCAGTATCTCCGTTGAGACAAAAAAGGGGCACGGCACAGGTATTGTTGTCGCCCAGGGTTTCGTTCTCACGAATTTCCATTTGCTTCACTCTGGCTATGCGGTCACGGTAAATAAAAAGAGTGCGCAGATAGTAAAAGTGGATCCCTTGAACGACCTTGCCCTTCTTGCGACAAATACGGGGAACATTGCCCCTATTACGATCGCAAAAACTGCAATCCAGGATGAAAGAATTATCGTTATTGGAAATCCACTCGACCACAAGGGCATGGTGGTGAGAGGCCGCATCACCGCGATTGATGACGATGGCACCATCTATATTGACGCACATGTTTTTTTTGGAAATTCAGGGGGTGGAATGTACAACCTGAAAGGACAGCTCGTTGGCGTCGTGCGGGGCATCGAAGGAGAAGAAGGTGACGGTTTCCCTTACGGAGTCGTCATCCCCGCAAGCACGGTCCGCAAATTTTTGGAAAAACGACAAATCAAAAATATCCGGCTCACAGAAATCAGATAGCTATAGTTGAAACGACTCCAAAGGCCCCTTGCAAAAGGGGCCTTTTATTTGACTTATTTAGGATAAAGATGTATAATCAATGGAGTAAGTTCACTTTCTCATCCCCCTTCACCCACCTCTTATACGGAGACTAAAATGCCTAAACAGTTTTGGCCCTGTTCTATTTGCGGCAAAGAGATTGTTACTAAAGATATTCGGTTTGCAATACGCGACACAGAAATAAATGAAAGCAAGAGAGCATGGATTTGGCGACACGTTATCGGGCTGCTGACCCTCGGGGTAAAAAGAAAAAAGTATTTAGTGATTCTGCCTGTCTGTACACCCTGCACAGAAAAAAGACTGTGGAATGATGTATCCAAACAGCAAGGCTCACAGTGACCGTAATCTTCAAACACCTTTCAGACTAAAGTCGCCAATAGTATTGGCGACTTTTCACTTTCAAAGTTAATCTACACAAGCTCTTTTGCTCCTTGCTTGCGGACCATCCCAGACAGGGGGAACGACGCAGAAAAGATTGTTCCCTCTTCTTTCTTTGACGTAAACCAAACACGCCCACCGCTATTCTCTACAATTTGTTTAACGATATAGAGACCAAGTCCTGTGCCCCCAGGGTCCTGCTCTGGAGCGTTGCTTGCTCTAAACATTTTTTGGAAAATTTTTGCCTGCTCTGCCTCCGGTATTGGATCACCATTGTTCATTACACTAAATACAACGTCATTTCCAAGAACCTTTAGTGACACAACGATACGGCCTTTCTCTGGCGTATATTTAATCGCGTTAGAAATAAAGTTTTGAAAAATTATTCTCAGTAGTTTAGGGTCTGCGGGAATGGCAGGTAAACCTGCGTCAAAATTTTTAGTAAGGCTGTGGCCCTTTTTCTCTAAATATGGCTCCGACTCCAAAAGCACCTCTTCGCAGATCTTGATAAAATCTGTTGGTGACGGCTCTATGAGGAAAACGCCCTGCTCAATACGCGAGACGTTGAGCAGATTACTAATGAGCTCATCAATTCGCACGTTCATTGTGTAAATACCCTTGAGCACTTCCTCCTGTTTTGGTTCTAACTTCCCATATTTACCCGCAAGCAGACTTTCAATATTCCATCGTATCGCCGTAATCGGTGTCTTGAACTGATGAGAAGCAAAACTGACAAATTCTGTTTTTTCCTTATCAATAGTTTTTTCTTTTGTAATGTCTCGAATCATCCCAAAGATACGGGAAATTTTGCCGTTCTCGTCAAGCATATGTTCCCCTTCGGCGCGCACGATAGACACTGAACCGTCTGGCCTCACAATCCTAAATTCAATGTTGAAAGGCGTGCCCTGTTTAACAAGCAAATCAAATGTGCTCAGCACCCTTTCTTTGTCTTCGTGATGTAAACCATCCACCCACCCATAAGGATTTTGATAAAGTATTTCACGCGGGATGCCCCAAATTTTTTCAAACGTTGGGCTCACATAAGCAACTCGTATTGAAGGAGACAAATCGATAATCCAATAGATCTCAGAAATTCTATCGGTTAACTGTATAAAACGTTGCTCGTTTTCAGTTGCTTTTTGCTCAGCTTTACGAAGATACGTTATGTCCTCCTCGGAACCAACATAACCAATGATTATCCCTTTTTTATCTTTAACCGGTGCAATATGCGTGGAAGAAACATAGATATCGCCGTTTTTTCTTCTATTTATTATCTCTGCACTAAATACTTCTCCACGAAGCTTGGCGTGCCAAAGTTCAGCATAAAATTTCTTTGTCATCATTCCGCCCCACAGGCGTGGAGTCTGACCCAGCATTTCACTTAGTGTGTAACCAGTAATATCCTGAGCCGCTTGGTTTGCAAAAACAATACGCCCATGAGTGTCCGTTATAATAGTATGCGTTGCAGAATAGTTTATAAGCCCATAGATAAGTTCTTCTCGTAGACGATTATATGGTAATTCATTCGGGTCAAAGTTTGGATGCCCGTCCAAAAAAAGCTGAGTAATTTTTTGGTCCATGAATGTGCTCGGATAAAAAGCTTCAAAATGAAATTGGTGATCAAAAATTCCATCTGTCTTCAAAAGCCCGTGTACGTCATTTACAAACCCTTGCGGACCAGAAACATAAAGCAAGGCATCTTTTAATTTAAAAATCTCAGTGGCATCGCTGTCCTCAAGCCTTCTTAATAAATTTACAACTTTAATTGATTTTGATTTTTGGACTAAAGCATCTAGCTCTTTTGCATAAGGCGTTCTTTCTATAGAATCATTCGTTGTAAACAAAATGATATTTCTTGTTGATCCTATTTCAACAGAATACCTAATAAGGCTTAGAAAGGGCGCAACTCCAACCCCGCCCGCAATAAGCACGAGTGGCGTCTGAGGTTCTTCAGGGAGACAAAATGATGAGCCAAAAGGTCCGGTGATCACGAGCTCATCACCAGGATTAAGCAACCGCAATGATTCGTTGAAACCAGATTTCGTTGAGCGGAAAATTATGGTTAGAGATTTTTCTGTAGCTGGCGTGTTGACAAGTGAAAAAGCACGGCGATTTCCCTTCGCATCGGTGGCATACATATTGGGAATTTCAACCCACACATATTGCCCCGGCTCAAATTTCATTTCATGTTCAAGTTCAAAAGTAAACTCGTGAGTATCTTGAGCAATTTCTTTTTTTGTTGTCAACTTCGCCTGATATCTTTTATTGTCAATCTTATCTATTGACTGCATAGATAAAGTATATGCCGTAAAGAAGAAATAACAAGGGGAAAAGAAAAGCCGCCATCCGTATTTAACAAGATAGCGGCTTTTTAAATTACTCTCCCCTGAGCTCAGCCATGAGCGTCGCGACAGAAAGGATTTCCTTTACACGATACGCATTTGAGCCGACGGTGTAGAGCGGAGGCTCATCGGGTGCATATCCTGCTGAAGACAGAAGCCCGTTGCAAATGCAGAGAAATGCCTTTGGATTTGCCGCCTGAGGAGTTGCCTGGCACTCGGTGAGTTTCCCGTCAGGCCCTCTTTGCAGAACATAGCCTTTGTCACACTTGGGCGGACGATTAACCGAAAATATCGGCGAGTTCGTCAGCACGCGGAACGGAAGTCCACAAGGCGATGCGGGACCGCTAACAGGATGAGAAACAACGGTAATATCATCGATGCCCGCAGAAAGAACTGCTTGCTTATAGGCATCGGTAGCAGTGCTTTCATTCGTAGCTAAAAAACGAGTAGCCATCTGAACACCACTCGCACCCATTGCAAGAAATCGAACAATATCCTCATGGGTGTAGATTCCACCCGCTACGATAACAGGGATATCCCCATACCGGTGCGCCACTTCAAGAACGGAAGGCAGAATATTTTCCAAGGAGAACGCAGGATCATCAACTTCATGCATTTTAAAACCAAGATGCCCACCAGCCATCGGCCCTTCAAGGACAACCGCGTCTGGGCGATAATGAAGCTTCTCCCAACGTTTTATAATGAGTTCAAAAGCACGAGCAGAAGAGATTATGGGGATAAGCGCTGTATGACCAGGTGGCTGAATTCCTGGAAGGCTGAGAGGTAAGCCAGCCCCTGAGACAATAGCGCTGATTCCTGCGTCTATTGATGCACGAATCGTTGGTTCATAATCACCCACCACCGCGCACATGACATTAATGCCAACGGGCAAGCCGCAGCTCGCATCGAGAGCCCTTTCAAGCTCTCTGCGAACGGCAGTGTAAGTGTCTACCTTTTCTGTATCACGTACGGAAACAATAGTCCGAAGACCGGCGCTCGAAACAATGCCGAGACCGCCCTCCCTTGCAACAGCTCCCGCAAGCGGATGAAGAGAGATACCAACACCCATACCGCCCTGGAAAATGCAGTTAGCCAACTGAAAATCCTTTATCGCTAAACCCGGCAACCTCATGTTGATCTCCTTTTTGTGAACTTCTCTTATTTATGTATACCACAACAGAGGAATTTATACACTACGAAAATCATTGTGTACGGAAATGCCCCAGAGCACATTTAATTATTGCTTATGTATGAATTTTGCAAAAAATTTTGATGTTTTAGCTTTAGATATTATTAAGTCCCTTACAAGGAGTCTAACTCCCAACACTTCAAGGCCAATTACAATTATCCACGACGCAGGGACAAGCGGTATGAGGTGAACCAAAAGCCCGAGCAATATCAAAAAAACTCCATAAAATATTTTAATTTTGCTTTTGTTCCTGACTTCGCGAATAATTTCATCCATAGTTAGTTAGAACTTTCTGATATTTGTCCGGTCTGAGAATCGTAGTGAATCCAGACACTCCTACCAATCGATGGCTGTGTGGTCATAGGTTCGTTTGGCCTTCGCTCAGCAAAGTTGTAGAGGGCGCGCCCATCATGAATCTCTATAGTCTGTGGCGCAATCCGGTCACCCAACAATATTGCATTTGTTGCTTTATACCCCGAAGTACCGTTATTAACAACGAGCATTGCATAATAAAATGTTCCACTTCCTCCAGGAGCGTTAACAAGCATCACCGCTGCATCAGTATCTCCATCACCATCTAAATCTCCATAAACGGGATTGCCAAAAAGTGAAAATCTGTTTTTGGTAGCAGACCCGGGAGCGTAGGTTTTTTCCGCCTTGCTATTCACAAGGGTAAAAGTCTCCCCATTTATAGTGTAGGTCATATTTCGCACATCGAGAACGCTTTTTTTATTTGGTGAGGTGCCCCCTTTTACCAGAAAACGAGCTGCCACACTGAGAAGAACAGCCACTATGATAACTGCAAAAATAGATATTATAAATTTAGTTTTTTTCTTCATATGTAATTAAGGTTAATGGTATTCAAAATGGCTGGTTCTTGAACTGCGATAATTCTATCATCATTATCATGATAGTGCGATACTACCAACAAACACCCAAGAGTTTTTTTCATCCACGACAGAGTAAAGAAACCTCGGCCCCTCATTAAGTCAATTGTGCTATACTTGAATAGGATTAATTAACATAAAAAATATATGTATTCAAATAACAAACTAAGTTGGTGGCTATATGGAATCGGTTTGGGTATCGTTCTCCTTGCACATATCTATATGCTTGTAGCTGGGCTTACTCCAGACCAAATGATGGGGCACGCTATTCTCAACATACTTGCGGTTTGTCTCTTAGCAATAGGTTGGTCTATAAGAAAAATGTAATAACTATAAGAACTTATGCAAACAGTAGAAATTCAGGAGCCAAAATTTGCTCGTTTTATTTTTGCAGATACACGCTTTGCGTGGTTTTGGCTAATTGTACGTTTATACGTTGGTTATGAATGGCTCATTGCAGGGTGGGAGAAGTTAGTTAATTCCGCCTGGGTAGGAGGCCATGCAGGCGCCGCAATTAGCGGCTTTTTATCAGGAGCACTGCAAAAAACAGCTGGTGCACATCCAGATGTTTCAAGTTGGTACGGATATTTTGTTCAACATGTTGCGCTTCCTCACGCTGCTCTTTTCTCCTACATTATTGTATTTGGAGAAATTGCAGTGGGTGCTGGCCTTATTTTGGGATTGTTCACTGGGATAGCAGCATTTTTTGGTACTTTTATGAACCTAAACTACCTTTTTGCTGGAACCGTGAGCACAAACCCGCTTATGCTCCTTCTTCAGCTTTTTATCATCCTTGCGTGGAGAACAGCAGGATGGTTTGGGCTTGATCGCTATTTTTTGCGAAAGCTTGGCACACCATGGCAACCAGGAAATTTATTCAAAAAAGAGTCTAAATAATACAATATGGAAACAGCGCCAATCCAATCAAAAAAAGTTGATGTCGGTGCAGCAATAATGGAAACCTTGTCACGGGTCGAAGTTATGGGTGCTAATGATTCTGAAAAAAGTAGGCTCTTTAATCTGTTGGAGCGATATCAAAAAGGGCAAATCACTGCAGATGAAGCACTGCAAGCCGCAGACGACACGGAAAAATCAAAACTTGATTACCATTAATCTCGGTTCTACGCCTTGCCCACTACACAACAAATCTCACAAAAGAGACGACGAGAGCGATAAATAGCACTTGTGAAAAAACGCCAAATGCTATGCTGTTTTCGAGGTGATTATTTGTATGAATCCATGTATGAAAACGCTGGAGTGACACAAGTGGCTCATGTTTGAAGTGTGCATAGACAAACTGGAGAGGATCTGGAAGCATTCCTGCTAGAGCACCAAGTATCGCCATAAGTAGCCCCACTACGGGGGCAAAAAATAGAACTGAGAGGAGGATTCCTAGAGATCCATCACTGCCAATTCGGACAACATCTATCCAAAACGACTTATCATATTTCATTGGCATTCCATAGTGAGGATTAACTGAACTTGAAGCTATCGGATAATCCCAATGCGGAATTGCATCGGCAGCAAAGTGGCTTACAAACGCGGCACAAATTCCCAGTATTGGATGCTGGGGCACCAAACTTACTACTGCGGCTCCAACGATTGCATGGGTTGTGAGTGTCATAAGTCGAGAAATTATATTTAAATTTTCTGGTAATTCTGCATAATATTAGGCCTTAATTTCCTTTTTGCTACTGCAAAACGCGCACCGACACCCGTGTGGTTTGATATATTCATCGGTGTACTCTTTGCCGTAATCATAGGTGAGCTCTTCCCCTGCCTCAATACGTTTTATAGCCTTTATAAACACACGGCCTGCGAAAATTTCAGCTTCACAATTTGGCTTACATGCATGATTAATATATCTCGCTGTATTTGAACGAGCACTTCCGTCAATCATTCGCGTCCTGCTTGTTTCAAAAAGGTACTTGTTCCCTTTATGTGCAGTAACTTCCTTGCCTCTTAAAATTTTACCAACATACTCAATAATCCACGTACCACGCTTTATAGGCTCACGGGCAAAAAGACCAAGACCGGCGTTTGAACGCTTAACTTCGTATGAAACATTCCCTAATATAGGCATCGGCATAACGGTCAAGATTGTAACAAAATTAGAAAAGTAAGTAAACGACAAGAATACCCAGTAAGGTGCACGACGCACATTGTCTGCTATAATGTATTTGTTGTTTGGGCCCTACGCACCACAATGAACACAGATCGCAATAATTTTAGAAAAGCGTTTGCCTATGAAGCGGGCCTCATGGCTCTTTTCCTTTCTGGTCTGGCAGCTCATTTTGTAGGAATCATCCCTCCTGAATCTGAAAAAATTGTTCTTGGTCTCATGGGTATTATTGGTCTCATCCCCGTCGCACGCAGTGCGTGGCAGTCAATCTTACAGAAAAAAATTAATGTTGACCTGCTTGCGACTGTCGCGTTATTTTTCTCTTTCATCAGCGGAGAGTGGGTGTCAATGATTTTTATTAATCTCATGCTCACCTCGGCACGAGCGCTTGATCTCTATACGAAACGCCGCTCGCGCATTTCATTGGAAAGCCTTGCCAAAATGAAACCGTCGCAAGCGCGCATCGTAAAAGACGGGAAAATAGAACTTGTCCCCCTAACTAAAGTAAAGATCGGAGATTTTGTTTCAGTCAACCTTGGAGAGCAAATACCAACCGACGGCACAGTTGTAAAAGGCGAAGCGACCGTTGATCAATCATCCTTAACCGGTGAGTCTATGCCTGTTCTTCGAACAGTAAATGACATGGTTCTTTCAGCGACGGTCATCTCATCAGGAAATCTTATCGTGCGAGCGGAGCGCATAGGCGATGAAACAACTTTCGAGCGCATGATAAAACTTGTAGAATCAGCACAAGAAGCAAAAACACGGATGAAAACGATGGCTGAACGCTTCGCCGCTTGGTATATCAGCCTTATGCTTATTGTTGCATTTGGACTTTTTGCAATAACGCGAGACGTTAAACTCGTCCTCTCTGTTGTTCTTGTTGTTTGTGCAGACGATATCGCTATCGCGATTCCCCTCGCCTACATAACAGGTATTGGCACTGCGGCGCGTCAAGGTATTATCGTAAAAGGGGCAGACTTTCTTGAGGGCTTCTCAAAGATAACGACACTTATTGTAGATAAAACAGGCACAGTTACCCTTGGAAAACTAATCGTGAAAAATATGCAACCGCTTGGAGGGGTTGAGCGATCCAAAATACTTGAGCTTTCTGGTGTTGTTTGCAAAGGTTCAACTCATCCAATTTCAAAAGCAATAGTTAAATTTGTTGAGCAACAAGACATTACGCTTGGAGACTCAGAAAGCTTCGAAGAAAAGGAGGGGCGCGGCATCCGTGGCTTTGTTGACGACACAGAGGTGCTCATTGGTCGCCTTGAGTTTATGAAAGAACATGGCATTTACCCATCAATAGAAGCGACAACGTCTATACAAAAAGAAGAGGAGGAGGCAAACAATGTAACTCTCGTTGCGGTGAACGGCACAATTGCAGGCATGTTTGCCCTTGCTGATGAAATGCGCGAGGATATTCATTCAACCATTTCTATATTAAAGCAACAGGGTATCAAGGAAACAATAATGCTCACGGGCGACAATGAGATCGTCGCACGAACAGTAGCAAAAAATGCCGGAATTGATACTTACTACGCAGGGCTTCTTCCAGAAAATAAAGTTTCTATCCTGGCCAAATACCTTGGACCCCAAAAAACTGTTGCAATGGTGGGAGATGGCGTTAACGATGCAGCGGTTCTCGCAAGAGCAGATATCGGGATTGCTATGGGGGGAATTGGTTCCGACGCAGCGATTGAATCGGCCGATGTTGTCCTCATGCAAGATGATTTTAAAAAAATAATTGACTTACGAAATATTGCAAAAAACGTATTGAATGTTGCCAAAAGCAACTTCGTCATTTGGGCCGTAGTGAATACCATTGGACTTTTTTTGGTATTTACCGGTGTCCTTGATCCTCCAAAAGCTGCAGCTTTCAATTTTCTTACAGATTTTATTCCTATTGCAAACTCCCTGCGCCTTTTTTACTACAAAAAATAATGTGGGAGTAATTTGATATCCAAAAAATATGATGAAGTTAAAACAATTTAAAAAGTTTGAAAAGGATATAAAAAATCTTCATTTGCTTCATTTTAACGGCAGTATTTTTATTATTTTGCTCATCGCATTATTGGTACATTATGTCGGTATAATTCCACCTCCAATTGATGCAAAGATCCTCATTTTAGTCGCAAGTATCGCAGTTGTACCAGTAGCTTGGCGTACCGTTATTGCTCTTAAGAAAAAAACCATAAGCATAGACCTTCTTGTTGTCGTAGCCCTTGTAGCTTCCCTTCTTGCAGGAGAATTTCCATCTGCAGTTATTATTGCGCTTATGCTTACTTCTGCAAGGATGCTAGCCATAACAACAGAAAACAAAGCGCGGCAAGCTATCAAAAGTTTGCTCAAACTAAAGCCAAAACTGATACATATTAGAATTGGCGATGAGATAAAAGAAGTATCACCAGAGAATGTAAAAAAAGGTGATCTCGTTGTCGTTGAGCTAGACGAGCGTATTCCCGTTGATGGAGTAATTACTGAGGGTGATGCCACCGTCGACCAGTCGTCGCTAACGGGTGAATCCATACCTCTGCAGAAAAAAACGGGTGATTCGGTACTCAGCTCAACCTTTGTAGTATCTGGAAATATCACCATAAGAGCAGAAAGAGTCGGTAAGGAAACAACCCTGGAAAAGATTATTGATTTAGTTGAAAAAGCCGAAACAAATAAACCTGCAATTTCGATTTTTTCTGACAAGCTAGCCGTCTACTATACAATTACCGTTGTCGTTGCAACAGTTTTAATCTACCTATTTTCTCATAATCTTTCTCTCGTCCTTTCTGTAATTCTCATTGTTAGTGCCGAAGACATAGCCATCGCGATACCGCTCGCTTTTGTCGCTGCAATAGGCCATGCAGCAAAACGAGGGGCGATTATTAAAGGGGGCAACTATCTAGAGGGGTTAAAGAAAGTAAAAATACTTATTGTCGATAAAACGGGAACACTCACCAAGGGGAAACTAAAGGTTGACGATATTTTTATTTTTGGCGACTGGGAAAAAGAAAAAGTACTATCGCTTGCCGCAAGCATAGCATGCGAATCAAACCACCCAACAGCAAAAGCCATACTGCAGTACACACAGGAGCATAACTGTAAATTTAAACAACCAGATAGACTAAAAGAAATAAGCGGTCAAGGGATAGAAGCATTTATTAATGATAAAAAAATTATTATTGGCAGATTAAGTTATTTGCAAGAAGAGCAGGTGTCAGTAACACCACATCAATTACGTGATTTAGAAAGAGAAAAAGACAGGGGCCTTAATATTACAGCAGTTGGCTACGACGGAGAACTAATCGCATTTTTTGCACTTGCTGATGAAATTAAGCCTGGAACAAAAGAGGTCCTTACAGAGCTGAAACACCTGGGAGTTGAGAAAATAGTAATGCTTAGTGGGGATAATGAGAAAATAGCAGGACGCGTTGCAAGCATAGTAGGAATAACTGACTACCATGCTAATTTGCTTCCAGAAGATAAGATTACTTATCTTAAAAAATACATGAGTGCAAAATATAAAGTTATGGCTGCAGGTGATGGTGTAAATGACGCAGCTCTACTAAGTGCAGCAGATATTGGGGTTGCGATGGGGGGAATTGGCGCCGACGCCACAGTAGAGTCTGCGGACATTGTCCTAATGCAAGACGACCTAGCTAAGCTGCCGGAACTAATTAAGCTAAGTAAGTTTACGCTTGGTGTCGTCTATCAGGATCTCGTCATTTGGGCGATCATAAACAGCGCGGGGCTTATCCTTGTTTTTGCGGGGCTTCTTTTGCCAACTGGTGCTGCGGTATATAATTTTTTAGGTGATTTCCCTCCTCTAATTAACTCTATTAAGTTGCTTCGGCTTCGCAAAGGCGAGTATAAGCAGCCGTTGCTAACAAAAAGGTAGGCACCGGTCAACGAAATCGCTACTAGCCCATGCTAGGCAAAAAAGTATGCCAGATGTATACTTTACTTAACATACTATGAAAACAACAACTGAATTAAAAGCATCATTAAGGAATGTATTTAAGGGGGAGTTGCTAGACGATAGTAACTCAGTAACAAGGTGCGCAAACGATGCGAGTATTTTTGAATTCGTACCAATTCTTGTAGCAAAACCAAAAGATGCCGAGGACATTAAAACACTCGTATCAACGCTAAACACACAAGAAGACCCAGCATCAAACTTGTCCATTACTGCGCGCGCTGCAGGAACAGGCATGGCAGGTGGTGCGCTTACAGAGTCCATAGTCCTTGATGTAATGAACCTCAATACAATTAAGTCCATTACTGACAGCACTGCAGTTGTCGAGCCAGGAGTATACTATCGAGACCTTGAAAAACAAACACTTGCGATAAATCGCATAATGCCTTCCTACCCTGCATCAAAAAACATATGCGCAGTTGGCGGAATGGTTAACACAAACGCTTCAGGAGAAAAGACTCTCATTTACGGTAGCACTGACCGCTATGTAAAGAAACTAAAAGTAGTGCTTTCAGACGGAAATGAATATACTTTTGAGCCTCTCAGCAAAAATGAGCTCGATGAGAAGATGAAACTAGAATCCTTTGAAGGAGAACTTTACAGAAGCATGTTCAACCTTCTTGATAAAAATTATGAGATGCTCCAGAAGGCACGACCCCAAGTTTCTAAAAATTCAACCGGTTATGCTCTTTGGAATATCTGGGACAAAGAGACCTTTGATTTTACAAAACTTTTTGTTGGGTCGGAGGGAACTCTTGGCATAACTACCGAGATTACTTTTGACCTTGTTGAACCAAAACCAAAATCAAAACTTTTGGTCATTTTCGTAAAAGACCTTGCCCCCCTCCCCTCGCTTGTTCAAAAAGTTCTTGCTCACAAACCTGAAAGTTTTGAATCCTATGACGATAACACTTTCAAATTTGCAATTCGTTTTTTCCCGGACATCGTCAAATCAATGAAAACCGGCTTATTTTCACTTATGTATCGTTTTCTTCCGGAGTTTTCAATGATTATACGTGGAGGTGTTCCAAAACTTATTCTTCTCGCAGAATTTACCGGTACTGATGACCAAGAAATTCTCGCACGTGCTGAAGCAGCACAAAAGGATATCGCATCATTTGGATTTGAAACAAAAATCTCAACAACAAAAGAGGACGCTGAAAAATACTGGACTATCCGTCGCGAAAGCTTCAACTTGCTTCGTCATCATGGCGGAAAGAAGAGAACAGTTCCTGTTTTTGACGATATTGTTGTAGACCCAAATAAACTACCAGAGTTTCTTCCCCGCTTAACCGAGCTTATGGACGGATATAAACTTGTCTACACCATTGCAGGACATATTGGAGATGGTAATTTCCATATAATCCCCTTGATGGACCTTCGTAAAGCAAAAGAGCGAAGTATCGTTCTGGAATTAGCACAAAAAGTATTTGCGCTTGTCTTTGAATTTGGCGGTTCAATGTCAGGAGAACACAATGATGGAGTTGTTCGTACTCCGTTTTTAAGGCAAATGTATGGGGATGACGTATATCACCTTTTTGAAAAAACAAAAAATATTTTTGACCCTAAACATATATTTAACCCAGGTAAAAAAGTATTTGGGGGTGAGGACCTACAACGCCTGCAAGATCATATTGATAGAGTATACTAGAGTAATAAAAAAGGTCCGACCTTTCGCAAAAGGTCGGACCTTTTTTATTTATGACCGTTTAGAGAAAACGAGACTAATAAGAAATATGCACAAAGCAACAAGAACAATGGCACCTCCAGAGGCTAGGTTAAAATAGTATGAAGCAAAAAGTCCGATAATAACAGAACATAATGAAAATGCTACCGCGAAAATCATTGTCGTTCGAAACCCCTTTCCTAATTGCATTGCCGATATCACTGGGATAACCATAAGCGCTCCTATCAAAAGTACACCCACAATGCGGATAGATAAAGCAACGGAAACTGCAGCAAGTACAACAATAGCAATATTGAGAACTTTCACAGGTAGTCCATTTGCCTGTGCAAGTTCTGCATCAAATGATGTAAAGAATAGTTCTTTGAAAAGCAACACGATTGCAAGAAATACCGTAATCGCAAGAACTAAGGTAACCCAAAGATCTGACGTTGATACCGTTGAGATGCTTCCAAATAGATAGCTAAAAAGGTTCGCGTTAAACCCTTTTGCTAAAGATATTATCACCACAGCAACAGCAAGCGAGCCAGAAAGGAATAGTGCAAGAACCGACTCCCCAAAAATTTTACGGCCATTTTGAAGCGACTCAATACCAAACGCCGCAAGGACAGAAAGTATAATTGCAGAAATGATTGGATTTATTTGGAGGAACAACCCCACCGCAACACCAGCAAACGAGACGTGCGCAAGTGTATCAGCCATAAGAGAATAACGACGGACAACAAGGAACATTCCGATTAACGGAGCAATGATGCCGATAGCGATACCGGCCTCAAATGCACGAAGCATAAAATCATATTGGAATATATCAAGCATGGTGGTGGTGTTGGTGATTAATTGGTTCACTTCGCAAATGGTCCCCATAAAGATGCTCCAAGAGATGTTCATTTACTATATCTCCTGGGAATCCATGGCACACAAGCTCATGGTTTAAACACAGTACTGTCTTTGCTTCTCGAGATATTGTTTCTACGTCGTGAGAAATAAAAATAATAGTTAAGTGATGATCACGATTAAGCGAGTTTAAGAATTCATAAAATGTCTTCTGCGCTCCAATATCTACCCCGACAGTCGGTTCATCAAGAATAAGAACTTCAGGATTGCTGGTAAGAGCTCGCGCTATAAAAACTCGTTGACGCTCACCTCCTGAAAGATTGCCAACGAGTGTATTGCGATACCTTGCGACACCCGTAAGATCCATCGCTTTTTCTACTGCTTCAATATCATCTTTCGTAAATCGATTTAAAAATCCTCGTTTTGCGATTCTGCCGCTACGCACAACCTCAAAAACGGTAGCTGGAAAACTTTTATCAGCTTGAGTAACCCGCTGAGGAACGTAACCAATGCGATATTTCTCTTTAAAATCATAGCTATCCTTGCCGAACAGTTCTATTGTGCCGTTTGTGGGGCGTAATAGCCCAAGAATGATTTTGATAAGCGTCGTTTTACCACCGCCATTTGGGCCTATAATCCCAAGATAATCGCCCTTGTTAACCGAAAAAGTAAGGTTTTCAAGAACCGGACTTTCGGACTGGTATGAAAAGCTTACATTATCAAGTTTAATATCTGGTTTTTCTGTTTTCTCAGTCATAATAAATATACTTCATAGTATATCATACCTGTCTAGTCCCTGGCACATTTAATACTTTTCAATAGCGGTAAGAATTGCGTCTCTCCCCGCCTTTGTCCTCGCAGAATATGGTAGCGGACGTACCCCAAGAGCAGCTTCAATTGCTTTTAGATTATGCGATCGCTCTGTTTGGTTCAAGCGATCAATTTTATTTGCAACAACAATAAAATTAATACCCTCTGCTCGCAAAATATCAATCATTTCTTTATCGTGGGCCATTGGGGCTACACATGCATCAACAATCAAAACTACAAGACTAACGGGTGCCTCGCCGCTCCCCAGGTACCAGAGAATCAACTTCCTAATTTTTTCTGCTCCCGCAACGGCAATTCGTGCGAAACCATAGCCAGGAAGGTCAACAAAATAAATAGCTTTATTAACTAAAAAAAAATTAATTTCACGCGTTTTTCCTGGTTGCGCGCTTGATTTTACAAGGTCTTTGCGTAAAAGAAGTGAGTTAATCACACTCGATTTACCAACATTGGATCGACCGACAAATGCAATCTGCGGATATGTATCCTTCAAAATGGGGTCAGTACCGATAATACCCTTTACAAAATCAGCACTTGTTATATTCATTGCCATATTGAACCACAAAATGAACAAATAATGAAGTGAGCAGATTCTGCTCTTGAAAACCCGAAATTAATGTTATACTAGGGGAACTTAATAATAATATTAATAATATGGACGAAGAAAAAAATACAACTGAAGTAAACACAAAAAATAAATCAGTACCAATGCAGAACTTTGCCATCCCCCTTGCAATTGTTATTGCTGGCCTTGCAATCGCTGGTGCGGTGCTCTTTGGCGGAAAGAGTAATAACGCCCCCTCGGCGCCTACTGCTGCTTCAAATCAACCAGCGCAGATCGTTGTTGACCCCGTAACATCAGCAGACCATATTTTGGGTTCAAACCCTGCAGCAAAAGTAGTCATCGTGGAATACTCTGACACCGAATGTCCCTTCTGTAAGTTATTTAGCCCAACACTCGCCCGTATCATGGATGAATATGGACCAACAGGAAAAGTTGCCCTCGTTTACCGACACTTCCCTATTCACTCAAAATCTACCAACGAGGCAGAGGCAACAGAGTGTGCAAATAAACTTGGCGGAAATACTATTTTTTGGCAATACCTCACAAAGATTTTTGACATAACTCCAGCAAACGATGGACTTGACCCAGCGGAATTACCAAAGATTGCAACGTCCCTCGGTCTAGACGAAACGGCCTTTAACACTTGCCTTAGTAGCGGAGAGATGAAGCCAATTGTAGACAAAGATCAGCAAAGCGGACTAAAGGCAGGCCTTCAGGGAACACCCTATTCTATAATTCTTGTAGACGGGAAAGTGGCTGGTACGATTGACGGCGCTCAACCTTACGATGTTGTTAAGGCTCAAATTGACCAACTTCTAAAATAAGTTTCACTTAAAAAAGCACAACCTTCTTCGGAGGTTGTGCTTTTTTATTAAAATTGACAATTACCCTTCGTGGGTATTTAATTCAAGGAACCAGGTAATTGGATCCGCTCGTGTTCTTTATAATTGAGAAAGGAGGAGGCGGTGCTGCCACAGGACCTATTAGCAAGCGTTCCAGACGTTATAGTTGACACCCCAAACGGTGAAAAGTTCATCGTTGCCGAGGTACGCATTAACGATCACAAAAAATTGGTTATTAGGGCTTTGAGCAAGTGCAAGTACCACTTTGATATCGAGAATAAGTTGAGAGCCGAAGTTCGTCCCCTTGGCTTGATGGCCTGGTGCGTGGGGGGCGGAAAGTACCGCATTGACAGCAACCAAAAAACCATACTTATCTGGAGCGAGAGTGGTGAGTTTGGGAGAGAACCTGATCGCAACAAAACCGTTGAAATGCTGCAACAAGCATTTCCTGAATTCGTTGTCATCGCACCAGACAACCTGACCGCACTTTCTATGGACTTAGAACTGTAGCAAAGCCGCCCTTGAAGGGCGGCTTTTTTAAAAATATACTGATAATACTTAAGTATTATCAGTATATTTTTAAACATCTAGATATTAGTAATTTCTCAATTTATCAACTTTGTCGTGAGCACGGATTTTTTCAATTGCCTTTGCTTCAATCTGGCGAATACGTTCACGGGTTACGTTGAACTCACGACCCACTTCCTCGAGCGTGTGGACAATACCGTCAGCAAGACCGTGCCTCATTTCAAGAATTTTGCGTTCTTTTTCAGAAAGATCAGTCAAAATTTCCTTGACCTGGTCAGATAAAATACGTTGTGCTGACTCCATGTCGGGTGAAAGAATTTTATCATCTGCAATAAATTCTCCAAGAGTTGACTTGTCATCATCGTCCCCGATTGGTTTTTCAAGAGAAACAGTATCCTGGTTTATATTTTTAATGTTGTAAATTTTCTCCACTTCAATACCCATCTCTGTTGCAACCTCTCCCGGCAGCGGCTCTCGCCCAAGATCCTGAGAAAGACGCCTTACAACCTGCTTATACTTCGAAATAGTTTCCACCATGTGCACAGGGATGCGAATGGTACGAGACTGGTCGGCCAAGGCGCGCGTTACCGCCTGACGTATCCACCAGGTAGCATAGGTTGAAAACTTGTACCCCTTTTCCCAATCAAATTTCTCAACAGCCTTGAAGAGACCAAGGTTCCCTTCTTGAATAAGGTCCAAAAGTGTAAGATTTGCGCTGCGGCCAACATATTTCTTTGCAATTGAGACAACGAGGCGGAGGTTCGCCCGCGCGAGAAGATTTTTGCCTTCCTTGTCTCCTTGCTGAATTCGTTGCGCTAAGTCGCGCTCATCCGCAGCCGACAAGAGTGGAAACTGACCGATCTCTTTTAGATACATTTGGATGGAGTCATACGAAGAATCACCGCTCTTGTATACATATTTTTTGCCCATCGCCACTTCCTCTGGCTCTATTTCAAGAAGTCCACCACTTTCAAGAATATCTACCCCGGCATCGCTTAATTTTTCATAAAGGGTATCAAGGAAAAGAACATCCTGCTCAATCATTGGGAACTCTTTTAGGATTTCATTATAGGTGATGAAGCCACGAGAGCGACCTTTTAGAATAAGACGCTCTGCCTTTTCCTCCCACCCCTCAGTTGATTTACCTTTATGGGCAGGCTTTTTAACAATTTTCTTTATGTTCTTTTTTACAGCTTGCTTTACCTTAGCCTTAGGTAGGGTACGTTTCTTGCGCGCAGGTGCAACTTTAGTTTTTGCCTTCTTTTTTACAACGCCGCGTTTTATTTTTGTCTTCTGTGTGGCCTTTTTTGTTTTTGTGGAAGTAGTTTTTTTGAGCATATAATAAAATTTACTTATTGGGTTTGGTTAGAGCGTGTAGTTCTTTTGAAATTGCTTGGCATTCCGCAAGAAGTTTCTCTGCAAGTGCCAAATCCCCAGACTCTTCTGCACGTTTGAGCTCTGTCATCTTTTCCGAAAATTTATCGCGTAGAATCTCCTCTGCCAGTCCTTTAAAGAGCTCCTCAAGTTCTTTGTCTAGGTGAGGGCTTGCCTGGAAACGCACCTCCGCCTCAAAGATGAGGACATCTCGTACCTTTGAATCTGGTGGTGGCCCCTCTTCTAGTTTTTCCAACCGCGCGCGATATTCTGAAATATCCTTAAGCATTACCCCTCCCGCACTTTCTTGCCAAAGAAGGATACCGTCAATTAAATTTCGGATTCGAAGTCGTCGAGACATAGTGGGGGGCACTGTTCGCGTGAGTTGGTCCCCCGATGATGACACCAGGCTAGGACGTGATGATTTTTTGACTTCATCCCATACTGATTCCTCTTTTATGCCAATAACTTTTGACGTCTCTGCTACATAATACCCTTGATCCAAGGAACTTTTCAACAATGCAATGAGCGGGATGACAATCTCAGATATTCGAGTACGAAGAAGATTCTTGTCCTTATTACGCTCCGGCAGAAGCTCTAGATAAAAATCAATAACATGTTTTGCGTTTGATACTGCGTTCACCCAGTCAGCAGAATTTTTCCGAACAACATCTGCGGGATCCATACCGCTAGGAAGCGCAGCGATTCGCACGGTCATGTCTTGCGAAAGAGCAAGTTCTATTCCTCGATGTGCCGCTGCTATCCCCGCGCTATCTGCATCAAAAGCAAGAACAAGATTTTTGGTAAACCGTTTTAGAAGTTCAAGATGTTCAACCGTTAACGCGGTACCAGAAGTAGCGACCGCATTTGTTACACCAGCTTGGTGCGAGAGAATGAGATCCATTTGCCCTTCAACAAGGACACAAGCATCTTTTTGACGAATTGAGTCCTTCGCCTGCGAAAAACCAAAAAGAGCGCGTGACTTATGGAATACGTCAGTTTCTGGGCTATTCACATATTTTGCCGAAGCCGACGCGCCAAGAGTCTTTCCTTCTCCTTCCTTTAGAATACGACCAGAAAATGCAATAACACGCCCAGAGCTATCAGTAATGGGAAACATCAACCTTCCACGGAAACGATCATAGAACCCCTGAGGTGAGATCACGATTAATCCCGCTTGCTCCATAACTTTTTGCGTTATGCCCTTTTTAGCAAGAAAATCTCCGAGTGCGCGCCACTCATCGGGTGCAAACCCAACGCGAAAGCGTTTTATCGTTTCGTCGCTGAGACCGCGACCTGAGAGATACCTAACAGCCTCGGGAAATTTTGGAAGAACTGCTTCATAAAATTTTGCCGCAAGTTCCAAAGCAGAGTAGATCGCAGCTCGCTCATCTTTTGCTCCAATTTTTTCACGCGTAAGAGCGACACCTGCCCTATCCGCAAGGACCTTAAGTGCACCCTGGAAATCAAGGCCTTCAATCTCTTCAACGAATGAGATAACATCCCCGCCTCTATTACAACCAAAACAATGAAATGTTTGGCGTGCTGGAGAAATAAAGAATGATGGAGTTTTTTCACCGTGAAAAGGACAACGCGCTCTAAAGTTCCCCCCAGCCTTTTCAAGTTTGAGGTATCCTGCTGCTACGTCCACAATATTAAGCCGTGATTTAATCTCTTCGATTATTGATGGCATATGATGTTACAAAATTATACTGCACGACATACGTATGGCACAGTATTTTTGTGGAAACCCACTATGCTTACTAAGCTATAGAGCCTCAATTATCTGTTCTGCCTACTCCTCCTCTTCTACCTCCCCAGGAAGTACTCGTCCTTGCTTTTTTGCATTGAATCCTGTGCCAGCGGGGATAATATTACCGATGATAACATTTTCCTTTAGGCCACGAAGATTGTCTACCGTGCCACGAATTGCGGTGTTAATAAGAACACGTGTCGTGTTCTCAAAGGATGCTGCCGACAACCAACTCTTGGTGGTAAGTGCCACTTCAGAAATACCAAGAACAATAGTATCCCCTTTAGCTTTCTCACCTCCAGCTTTTTCAACTCGCTCGTTTTCTGCAGCAAGCTCTCCTTGCTCAACAACATCTCCTTGGTTGAAGTGCGTATCACCAGCGCTCTTGATCTTTCTGCGTGAGAACATTTGGCGGATAATGACCTCAATGTGCTTGCGAGAAATTGACGCTCCCTGAAGTTCATAAATTTTCAAAACCTCAGTAGTAATGTAATTCTCTGCCGCGTGCTTACCTGCGTAGAGGAACACCTCAGCAATGTCTGCCGAGCCATCTGAAAGGAAGAGGCCTTTTGTTACCGTATCCCCTACCTTCACAAACGGTGTTCTTTTTGCCGAAGTTATGTATTCTACCGCTTCTCCTTTTTTCTTGCCCGCACCTTCTGCAGGAAGAATTTTTATTTTGAGATCCTTTTCATCTCTCACTACCTCCAAGACAACACCATCCGTGTGAGCAATCAATGCAAGACTCTTTGGTAAACGTCTTTCAAATATTTCTTCTACACGAGGAAGACCTGCAGTAATATCGCCTCCAGCAGATGCGATACCTCCTGCATGGAACGTACGCATGGTGAGCTGTGTTCCTGGCTCTCCGATTGCTTGCGCAGCGACGATACCAACTGGTTCACCGATCTTGACTAACTCATTGCGGGCAATATCAAGTCCATAACATTTACGACAAATGCCATACGCAGTTTTACATGAAAGCGGTGAGCGAACAACTGCCTCTGTAATACCTGCGGCTTCAGCAGCTTTTGCATCTTGGTTTGACATAAGATGTCCTTTTTTGTAGAGAACCTCACCGTCTGCATTAACCAGATCGTGCACGAGAACACGACCGCGAAGATTGCGTGAAAGAGGAATATCAAACCCAACAAGGTTTTCTTTATGGATAACTCCCCCCTCCTTATCACCGCAGTCCTCTTCGGTGATGATTGCATCTTGTGCGACGTCAACAATACGACGAGTAAGGTAACCTGCCTTTGCTGTATTGAGAGCAGTATCGGCAAGACCCTTGCGCGAACCGTGCGTAGTAATAAAGTATTCTACTGGCGACAATCCTTCCTTTGATGAAGGAACGATCGGGAAGTCAATTGCGCGACCTGCAGTGTTTGTAATAAGTCCGTACATACCACCCATGAGGACTACCTGAGAAAGTGAACCTCGGGCACCAGACTTGAGCATGTCCTCAACTGATCCATTTTTCTCAAGTGTTGCAGGCATATGCTTCTCAATTTCTGTACGTGCACCCTGCCATATTTCAATCGTACGACGATATCTTTCATCATCTGAAAGAAGACCTTCGTTAAATTCACCACGAATGATGTCCGCTTCTGTTTGAGCTTTTGCAATGATGCCCTTCTTTTCAACAGGGATTTTGATGTCATCAATACCCCAAGTAATACCGGACTTCATAACATACTTAAAACCAAAGTCTTTGATTTTGTCGAGTATTGGAGGGATAGCATCAAAACCATAGGTATTGATGAGTTCGTCAATGATGCTTTCAAGCTCCTTTTTCGTAATTTCCTTGTTTATGTAGGGGAAATCAGAAGGAAGCACACCATTGAAGAGCAAGCGCCCTACCGTTGTCTCAAAGACCTCGCCGCCAAAGGCTGCATACTTTGGTGTGTTTGTGGCCATAACTTTGATTTTTGCTCGGTAGCTCAATTCATCAAAGTCGTATGCCGTAATGGCGCTGTTGGGGGTTGCGAAGATCTTACCCTCACCCTTTTCGTGCTCAACAACTTTGGTCATTGAATAACACCCGAGAGGAATATCAAGTTTCGGGTTCACAATAGGATCACCGTTACCTGGTCCAAGGAGGTTCTTGTTTGATGCCATAAGAGCACCCGCCTCATGCTGTGCAGCATCAAACAACGGCACGTGAACAGCCATTTGGTCACCGTCGAAGTCCGCATTGAATGCAGTACATACAAGTGGGTGCACTTGAATTGCATTTCCTTCAATAAGGGTTGGATGGAAGGCTTGAATACCCAGACGGTGGAGGGTTGGAGCACGGTTTAGAAGAACATATTTACCTTTAATGACTTCTTCAAGAATTCCCCAAACCTCTGAAACGCTATCATCGATTAGCTTGTTTGCCCCACGAATATTGTATGCAAGCTCACGCTCAAGAATTTTTGAGATGATGAATGGTCGGAATAGCTCAAGAGCCATATGCTTTGGAAGACCACACTCATTAAGACGAAGTTTTGGACCAACGACGATTACTGAACGTCCAGAATAGTCCACGCGTTTACCAAGAAGGTTCTGTCTAAAAAGACCCTGCTTCCCTTTTAGCGTATCTGCAAGTGATTTCAAAGTACGCTTCTGCGCCTGATTCATTGCGACAGACTGAACACGACGAATTGAATTATCAATAAGTGAGTCAACCGCCTCTTGAAGAATACGCTTCTCGTTTCGAAGAATAACGTCTGGAGCACCAATTTCCATTAATTTCTTTAGACGATTGTTGCGGTTGATAACACGACGATAAAGATCGTTTAGGTCAGACGTAGCATGACGACCTCCTTCAAGGGCAACCATTGGGCGAAGCGCTGGTGGAATAATAGGGATTACGGTAAGGAACATCCATTCAGGACGTACACCAGAGCTGAGCATTGATTTTACAATGCCAAGACGTTTATGAAGTTTTGAACGCTCAACAGCTCCCGCTTTTTCAAGCTCTTCCTCAAGCTTTTGGCTCAATTTCGTGAGGTCAAGCTTCTTGAAAATGTTGTAGATTGCTTCAGCACCAATGCCAACCTCAAATGCAGTACCGTATCGTAGCCCAAACTTGTGATAAGTCATTTCATCGATAACACGACCAGCGACGATTGATTCAATCTCTCGCTTTGAGTTGAGGAGAAGCTCCTTCAACTTTTCTTTACCCTTTTCATCGGTGAGCCCTTTTGACTTAGTTTTATATTCATTATCCAACTCCTTTACCAAGCGCTCACGCTCAGCCTCATTTACACTAGTGATGATATATCCAGCAAAATAGATAACTTTTTCAAGGTCTACAATTGGGAGGTTCAGAATCAATCCAATACGTGAAGGAATGCTTCTCAAGAACCAGATGTGTGCAACGGGACTTGCAAGCTCAATATGCCCCATACGCTGACGGCGCACGATAGAACGAGTAACTTCTACTCCACATTTTTCACAAATAATATCTTTGTATCGAATGCGTTTATATTTTCCACAGTAACATTCGTAATCTTTTTCTGGTCCGAAAATACGTTCATCAAACAAGCCTCCGCGCTCGCTGCGTTGTGTTCGGTAGTTGATAGTTTCTGGCTTGGTAACCTCGCCATAGGACCACTCCTTTATACGTTCTGGTGATGCAAGTTTCAAAAGGATTGCATCAAAATTTTGTTGTTCGCGTAATGTTTTCATAATAGTAGTGAGTTAGACCTATATAGCTTTACCATTCTCCAAGAGACTGACGTCGAGCGAAAGTCCGCGTAAGTAATTCAGGAGAACATTAAATGACTCAGGAACATTCATGTGAAGAGTTTCATTTCCTTTCACAATAGAGTCAAAGGCTTCAGAACGACCAAGGATATCATCTGACTTAATAGTAAGCATCTCTCGAAGCACTTCTGATGCTCCGTATCCTTCGAGTGCCCACACTTCCATTTCTCCAAAACGCTGACCTCCTCCCTGTGCTTTTCCTCCGAGTGGCTGTTGCGTGATAAGTGAGTATGGCCCAATTGAACGCATGTGAATCTTGTCCTCAACCATGTGGTTAAGTTTTAGAATATACATGTAACCAACGGCAATATCCTGATCAAAACTTTCGCCTGTGCGGCCATCATATAGTTTCATCTTGCCATCTGGACGGTAACCTGCTTTTACAAGTTCCTCCTTAATTTCATCAACGGTGGCTCCCATGAATGGAGGCACAATTGCCTGGTAGTCAAGAGTGTGCGCCGCAAGACCTAAGTGGAGTTCAAGGATCTGTCCAAGGTTCATACGTGATGGCACACCAAGCGGAGTAAGAATCACATCAATAGGAGTACCGTCTGCCATGTATGGCATATCTTCTTCGGGAAGAATAACCGAGATAACACCCTTGTTTCCGTGACGACCTGCGAGTTTATCACCAACCGAAATGTTACGCACCTGTGCTACTTCGATATGGATGCGCTTGATGATACCGCTTTCAAGATTGTCGCCCTTCTCCCGTGAGAAGACTTTGATACCAATAACGCGACCTCGTTTGCCGTGATCCATGCGAAGTGATGTATCCTTTACGTCGCGGGCCTTGTCTCCAAAAATTGCACGAAGAAGGCGCTCCTCTGGCGTAAGTTCTGTCTCACCTTTTGGAGTAATTTTACCAACCAAGATATCCCCTGGATGTACTTGCGCTCCGATACGGATGATACCGTCCTCGTCAAGGTCTTTTAGTTTTGCTTCGCCAACATTTGGAATATCATGCGTAGTTACTTCTGGTCCAAGCTTCGTGTCGCGAACATTCACTACGAACTCATCCATGTGGATTGACGTGAACTTGCTGTTCTTTACGAGACGTTCAGACAGGATGATAGCGTCCTCATAGTTTGAACCACCCCATGACATAAAGGCAACAAGTGCATTTTGTCCAAGTGCGATCTGCCCACCATCAGATGATGATGTATCAGCAAGTGTTGCATGCTTTTTCACCTTGTCACCTACGTTTACGATTGGACGCTGATGAAATGTGGTAAATCCGTTTGCACGAGAGAACGTCACGAGCTTATGCTCATAGTCTTTTCCCGATTCACCTTTCAAAATAATTTTCTTTGCATCGGCGTATGTAATAGTACCAGCCTCATCAGCGATTACGAGACGACCCGTGTCGCGTGCGGCATCTGCTTCCATGCCTGTTGCAACAAGCGGAGCCTCCGGCAAAACACAAGGAATTCCTTGCTTCTGCATGTTGGAACCCATGAGCGCACGGTTTGCATTGTCGTGCTCAAGGAATGGGATCATTGATGTTGCAATTGAAAATGCCTGGTTTGCTGCAATATCTATGTAGTGAACATCTGCACGCTCAACAAGCTCGGGGCGTCCTGCGCGGCGAGCTTCAACTTTTTCTTCAACAATTTGGTCTCCGTCAACCTTAAGTGCCATGTGTGCAATGTTGTACTGCTCCTCTTCAAGAGCATCCATGTACACGATTTCTTTGGTGATCTTGCCATCCTTTACTTTTGCGTAGGGTGTTTCAATCATTCCAAAATCATTTATGCGTGCATAAGATGAAAGGTGGAGGATAAGACCGATGTTCGGACCTTCTGGTGTATGGATTGGGCAAAGACGTCCGTAGTGCGAAGTGTGCACATCGCGAACTTCAATACCTGCTCGCTCGCGCGTTAAGCCCCCAGGGCCAAGCGCAGAAAAGGTTCGTAAAATTTCAATCTCCGAGAGAACGTTGTACTGAGCCATAAACTGAGAAAGCTGGTTCGTGGCAAAGAATTCCTTGAGACGTGCCTGGAGAGGGCGTGGACTGATAAATTGAACAGGCATTGTTGCCTCTGTGTCAATCGTAGACATACGGTCCTGGATGTTACGCTTCATCTGCGTCATACCAACGCGAATTTTTTGCTGAAGCATTTCACCGACTGAACGAATACGACGAGAGCCAAGGTGGTCAATATCATCTGGCATAGAACGAGGGGTTGCGTTGAGCTTCACAATGTGTGAAACGATGAGAGCAACGTCCTCAGCATCAATGGTACGGCGTGCAACCTCCTCTTTTCCTAGTCCTCGATTAAAACGCTTATTGAATTTAAATCGACCAACTTCTGAAAGGTCATACTTTTCTTTAGCAAAAATTGACTCAACAAAACCGCGAGCATTTTCTGGCGTAGCGAGATCACCATCGCGAAGTTTTTTATGAATCTCGATGTATGACTCGTCCTGTGTCTTTGCTGCATCCTTTGTGAGCGTGGTTTCAATTGCCTTCTTTGCGAGCTCATCTTTTGCAAACATTTTCAAAATTGCATCGTTGTCTTTGATGCCAAGCGCGCGCAAAAGTACCGTTACCGGGAATTTACGCTTCTTGTCGATGCGCACGTACACAGCACCGTCTGGGTCAGACTCTACTTCTACCCACGCGCCGCGACCTGGAATAATTTTGGCGCCAAAATATCGCTTACCTTTGAGCTCATCCACGGTAAAGGAAACACCGAAAGAACGTGAGATCTGTGGTACAACCACGCGTTCAACCCCGTTCACGATAAATGTACCGTGCGAGGTCATCATAGGAAAATCTGCCATGAAGATTTCCTGTTCCTTTTCTGTCTTAAACGTCTTGTTGATAAGTCGTACGCGAGCCTTCAGGGGCGCTTCGTAAGAAAGCTTATTTTCTTTTGCAAAATACTCGTCATATTTTGGCTCTGAAAGTTCGATGCCAATAAATTCGAGTTCAAACTTCTTCTCTGAGTAATCTTTAATCGGAGAAAATTCTTTAAATGCTTCTTTGAGTCCTTCTTCAAGAAGCCACTTGTAGGATTTCAAGTGGGTCTCAACTAAGTTCGGGAGTGTCACGAGCGGCTTTTTATACCGCGCAAAATATTTTTTCTCTCTCATAGGCTAATACCGAATATTATGTTAATGAAGTAGCCTAGATACTTTATGAATTGATTGCGTGCCTCACTACTGGTATGAAGTAGGTATGGAGACTAAAGACAGCAAAAAACAAAAAGCATGGAATATCCACCTTTCTGATTCATCAAGGGTATCTAAAATGCTTCAATCTATGCAAATGCATAAACTAAGACCTTGTAATATAATTGTAGCT
>JAKANJ010000027.1 GCA_021823825.1 bacterium
TCAACCGTGATACAAAATGGCGTGCCAATTTCGTCCTGCCGACGATAGCGCTTACCAACATTGCCATTATCATCCCACATTATTTGAGGAATATTCTTTTTGAGCGCTGAGTATATTTCTCGTGCTTTCGCAACGAGCTCCGGCTTATTTTTTAATAGCGGAAAGACTGCAGCTTTGACCGGTGCAATACGTGGAGAAAGTTTTAAATAGACACGAGGTTCGTCACCAAGCACGTCTTCTCTGTAACTCGACATTAAAACTGCAAGGATCGTTCTGTCTACACCGAGTGATGGCTCAATGACATGAGGAACAATTGCTGGCTCCCCCTCCTTGTCTGCCATAGAAAGATTTTGATTTGAACCCTTCATGTGCGCCGTTAGATCGTAGTCTGTCCGGTAGGCAAGACCGTATAGTTCTTTTCGTCCAAAAGGATAATCAAATTCAAAATCAATCGTTCGCTTTGAGTAAAATGCACGGTCAGCATCAGAAACCTCAAGCTCGTGGATTTTCCCTGCGTCAATCCCCACCGCCTCAATATACGCATGGATCTGTTTTCGCCATTCTTCAAAAGATTCCTTCCACTCCTCTGCCCGCACAAAGTATTCAATTTCCATCTGCTCAAATTCACGAACACGGAAGATATAATCTCGCGGAGCAATTTCATTTCGGAACGCTTTTCCTATTTGACCGATACCAAATGGAAGTTTTGGATGAAAGGAGTCTACAACATTTTTAAAGTTAACAAAGATACCGCCAGCAGTTTCTGGGCGCAGATACGACACTGATGACTCATCTTCCGTCGCGCCAATGTGTGTCTTGAACATCATGTTAAACTGACGTGCTTCACCCAACTTGCCACCACAATCAGGGCATTTTGTCGCATCCTCTAGCTGGTCCGCGCGGAAACGACGCTTACACTTTGAGCACTCAACGAGTGGATCAGAAAAACCAGACACATGCCCGCTCGCTTCCCATACCTTTGGGTTCATAATGATAGCCGCATCAAGTCCGTACATGTCATCACGGCCCTGAACAAACATACTCCACCAAAGCTGTTTAATATTATTTTTGAGCTCAACACCAAGGGGGCCGTAGTCGTAGGTACCGGCAAGCCCGCCATAAATTTCTGAACCTTGGTAGATAAGTCCACGGCGTTTGCAAAGCGAAACAAGCTTTTCTGTTACTTCCTTTGGGTAAGAATTTTCTCCATTCATAGTACGTTAATCTATCACAATTGCCTGATTTTGAGCAAATGACGGATCTCCTAAAAGATACGTGGTAATCGGATTTTTTGTATCCTGAACTTGCGTGTTGGTAAAGTCATCTGTCGCGCTAAGAACAAGCGGTCCCGTGAGCGAAGGTGTTTGTCTAAGCTGGCTTAGACTTGGAAGGAATGAAATTTGGAAATCGACACTTCGTGATCCGCCCGCCGGCATGCGCCCGATGTTCCAAGTAACCTGGTTTGACGCCTGGTCGTAGGTAACATTTTCACCTGGTGGAGAGATTGCGCCAAGCCACTTCACGTAAATAGGTAGTGTTGTTGTAACGGATGCATTTGAGACATCATTTGATGAGTTGCGTGCCGAAAGTGCAATCGTATAAGTTGTTTCCTTGTCTGCTGTTGGCGGCAGGGGTCCCGTGTTGGTGAAAGGACCTGTGGCATACATACCCGCAGCTGAAAGTAGCAGGCTTGTTTCAAATTTTACCGTACGACTTGCAAACGTCGTAATGTCTTGAGGTACATTTATATCTGAAGCACGACGGGCACGTACATTTACTTCAAGGTCTATCTCGGGGTTCTTTATGTCACGTCCACCATTTGCGCCGAGGGCAACCGGAGAGAATCCGAAGCTCACCGTCCCACGCGCTCCTGGATTGATTGCTGCGAGCTCTGGCGTAGTAGATTTATCCCAAACGATAGTATTATCTGAAGAACGATAGAAACCACCTCCCGAAGCATAGATGAGGTATCGGTTGAGCGCATTCCCCTTCAGGGTGACCTCAATGACCGCATCCGTTATTTGTGTCGGATTATTACTCTGCCAGAAAACATCTGCGCGAACGCCACGACCGGGAGAAACAACATGCTCAAGGCTATGATCGTTATCCAGTGCAAGGTCAATCGCGATAAATGGCTTGGTGATAGTTAATGACTCTGTCGTTGAATTATAAACCGTATCAATAAATCGTTCATCAGTAGAACTTTGCGTTCCGAGTGATACTTTCACAATCTTTTCTTCGTTCTCGTTACCTTCAATCAAACCATGAACAACGATTGTGCGTTTTTCTTGTGGAGCCAAGGAGGAAACAAGCCATGTGTTGTTGCCGTATGTTGGTGCAGGGCTTGCACTTGAAAAAGTGAAACCAGAAGGGTACTCTGCCTCCACCAAAAGAGTGTTGATAGGAGTATTACTATTTGAGGTAACGTCAATTGAAAGGTCTATTGTTTGACCAGAACTTACTTCCTTGAGCATGGTAAGCTGAATGTTTACCGGTGCAGACAAAATTTTGACCGAATACGTTGTCGTCTTTCGAAGTGTCGCATTTGACCCAGCAAGACTGTAGTCAAGCGTAACGGTAACTGATTTATCGGTATTGGGCTCGCCATAAAAAACAGTACTGACCTTTTCCGTAGTCGACTGAGAAGGAAGGATTGTTCCGATATCCTGCGAATAGCGCGAGAGCACGGTCGTCCCATCTGCCGCATAAACACCTGAGGGGTATTCAATACGAATAGAGGCGTTCTGGACGGCGACCTTATTGCTATTTGTAATTTGGAAAGTAGTATCAAATGCAGAACCTCCATCTACCGTAACAGGCGCTGCGACGTTAATCGCAATATTCTCCCCCGATATGATATTCGAACCGCGCCACCAGATAATTCCCGTAATTATTGAAGCAACAACAAAAAACGCAATAGACAATTTTACAAATTTTTTCATTTTTTTATGGCGCGCATCAAGTCTGGCCTGATCTTCCAAGAGTGCAGTGACATCTTCTTCTTGATTCCACTCTAGAGAAACGGGGGCTTCTTTCCGCTTCAAAATACCATCGGTTGAACGTGGTTTAAAATCTTTGGAATAAAGTTCCTTTTCAAGTTCAGCGATTCTGTCTTTTGCATCGTTTGGCATTTTTCTAGTATACCACTTTTTGCGTGCGAGAAAATCTACAGATGCGATGAGGTAACAGCGCCATGAATGAGAGGAACCACAGAGGCTTGCACGCTATTAAACTTACTAATTAGATCCAAAGAGTACTCGCCAGGGACAAGGAAGGGTTCGTAGCCCAGCCCATTAATATACCCAAGCATAAAAAGTGCGCGAAAAGTGGTCAGTGTTTCCACGGCTGAATACAAGGTGTTTGGGACCACCTCCTTCATGAGGAATAAAGCAAAGTTGAGAAGATCAATAAAAAGGTCCTCCTCACGACCCTCCCCCTGTAGTAGTCGCGACGTAAATGAGCAGGCCTGAATAAAAAGTCTCCTTTGCTCGGGCCCTCCAATAATAGTAAGTGGTTGCTCCTCGCTTGCACTGGTGATACGCCAGACTTCTTTTCCTCGGACTAAATCAGCAAAAATAATCGCATTATCCTGGAGGACATATCGTAGCTTTGATTTCCCCTCGCGAACGGATTGTGCCGATGCCCATACGAGACCAAGCTCTTCCGTAAAAATTTTATAAAAGCGATTTGATTCTCCACGATTCTGGCTCTCAAGAATAATTCCTCGCGTGTGGTATATATGGTGCGACATAGCTTACTTCTCAAGAGCAAGAGTAAACGAGGTATCACCAATAAGAACAGGCTCTCCTGAAACATCTGCAAACGAAATATCACGGAGAAGTGCAGTTTTCTTAAGATCCGCCTCAAATATTTTTACAAGCGCTCTGCCATTATCATCAGACTGAATTTTAAGCGCAACGATATCTGAAGGCATGAGGCCAGTTGTCTTTCGAAGTTCCTGAACCGTACGGAGCAAGTCACGAAACTGTCCCTCCTGCTTGAGCTCTGCGGTAATGGCGGTGTCCAAGACAACTTCGTCCAGAATTTTCTCATCAAAGACTACTTCTTTTATGTTAACTTCGTCTAAGACAAGTTCAACGTAGCCCTCTTTGCCCTTGAGAGTTGTACCTTTTATCGTAAGACGTGCGAGGGGCTGCCTAATTTTAATCCCCGCCTTTGCGCGCGCCTCAAGCGCAAGCGAAACGATGCGTCTCGCCTCTGCCATTTCTGTCAGAATTTTCTCGTCTCCGTCGCTCAAATTTTCATCAGCGCGAACAGGCCACTGCTCAAGATGGACACTTTCCTTTGTTCCCCCAACCCGAAGGTATATATAATCGGATAAAAACGGCATTACGGGTGCAAGCACCTTTGAAAACTCTAGAAAGACTGTATGGAGTGTTGCGAGTGCTTCTTGCCGTTCTTTCAGGTCGTCAGATTTAAATCGATCGCGCGACCGTCGCAAATACCAAGTTGAGAGATCATCAATAAATAAGTTGAATGGTTTTACCGCGCAATCAAGCTCATATGCATCGAGCGCGATAGTTGTTTCGTGTTGAACCTCCTTCAGCCGTGCAAGGATCCACTGGTCAAGTACATTAGTTGATGATGTTTGTATGTTTTCCTTTGTCGCATACAGCTCATAAAAAGAGAGCACATTAATGAGGCGCATGATGAACTTCTTGACCACCTCATCAACACCGCGAACAGAAAATGCGAGATCTTCACTGTGGACCACCGGTGAAGACAAAAGGTACTGGCGTAGCGCATCTGCGCCGTATTGGTTTAGAACGTCCCATGGGTCAGGATAATTTTTAAGCTTCTTGGACATTTTTTGTCCGTCTTCTGCAAGGATGAGGCCATTCACGACAACGTTTTCAAACGGTGTGACATCAAAAAGCCCCGCCGACAAGACAAGGAGCGATGAAAACCACCCTCTTGTTTGATCGAGACCCTCTGCAATAAAATTTGCGGGAAAGTTTTTCTCAAAAAGTTCTTTATTTTCAAACGGGTAATGGAATTGCGCATAGGGCATTGAGCCAGATTCATACCAGCAATCAAACACATCGGGGATACGTTTCATTGGCTCACCCTTGCTATCGGTCATCAAAACCTCATCAATATAAGGTCGATGTAAATTCAAAGCGCCTGTCTCGTCGTGTGGAGCAAGAAGAAAATTTAGTTTCTTCACCTCGCCATTTTTAAGAGACATTTCTGAATTAGCCGAAGCTTTATCCGCACGTATCTCCTCCTCGGTTGAAAGATTCGCACCAGAAATCATCATCCGCGCTGGACTTTCATGTGTTATAAACAAAATCGCCTTACCTTGGAACTGTCTTTCTTGATCATATAAACATGCAACGGCTCTGTTTTGTACTTCCTGATACGTCTCTCCGCCCTCCGTACGATAGGAAAGTGGCAAATCGCCCAACTTCCCATTTTGATTCCAAAAGTCCTCCAGTGGTTTTCCTTCAAAAATACCGACGTTTATTTCCTTTAAACGATCATCCGTTACGACCTCTTGCACACCAAGAGCAGAAGCAACAATTGCTGCTGTTTCCTGCGAACGTAAGAGCGGTGAAACGACAATACGGTCAATTTTTGTCCCTTTGAGCGATGCGGCACCCTCGGCAACTTCTTTTTTCCCTCTTTCTGTTAAGTGATTATCTGGGTCACCAACACTATCGAGTATTCCTTTTTCGTTTGCTTGTGCCCAGCCATGACGCATGACGTAATACGTATTCTTTGGCTTGTCTGATCTTTGCTCCGCAAGCTCTTTTACCGAACCGACGACCTTGGTTTCACTACCGTCTTTGTTTTTCCATATAGGTAGTGGTGCGCCCCAATAACGCGTACGTGAAATTGCCCACTCAGGCGCGCCTTCAAGCAGTTTTCCAAAGCGCCCATCGCGCATGCCAGAAGGTACCCATGAAGTTTTCGCATTTTCAACAAGCAGTTTATGCTTGAGAAGGGGTACATTAATAAACCATGACCCTGCTGCGTAATTGAGGAGCGGTGTGTCACAGCGCCAGCAATGAGGATATGCGTGGATGATTTTCTCCTTTGAAAAAAGCGCTCCTGCACCCGCAAGATACTTAATGACTAAAATATCTGTTGCCTGATGATCATCCTTTGGCTTTACCGGAGCTCCCGCAAAATCTAAGACCTCCGCCTTCATTGTTCCATCCATGCCAACATGTTGCACAAATGGCAGTTGTTCAGCCTTACCGAGGTTCATGTCATCTTCTCCAAATGCTGGCGCGATATGCACGATACCCGTTCCGCTGTCCATTGTCACAAAATCTGCAGCATAGATTTTCCATCCTCTTTCACGATTGTCCAGATTTTCTTTTGAAGCGTAGTAATTAAATAGTGGTTTGTAGGATTTACCAACAAGGTCCTGGCCTTTCATTTTTCCAAGAATCTTGTACTCATTCCCCGCAAGCACCGTTTCAGCTCGTGCAGATGCAAGAATATAGTTAATATCTCCGACGGCAACCTTGAGATATTCTTCTGCCGCGTTCACCGCAAGTGCAACGTTGCCCGGAAGCGTCCAAGGCGTTGTTGTCCAAGCGAGGACAAACGTCCCCGGTTCATCGACTAATTCAAATTTTGCTGTTACTGAAATATCGGTGATGTCTTTGTACCCAAGAGCAATTTCGTTACTCGAGAGTGTTGTTTCACACCGAGGACAAATATGCATTGACTTAAAGCCCTGATGCGCAAGACCCTTGTGGTGCAGTGTTTTGAATGCCCACCATACTGACTCCGTATAAGTAGAGTCCATCGTTTTATATGAATGCTCCATATCAATAAAACGACCGATGCGAGGAATCATTTTCTTCCACTCCGTATCATAGCGAAGAACCGCGGCATGCGCTGCTGCATTAAATTTCCCAATACCGTATGTTTCAATATCTTTTTTGTGCGCAAGCCCCAACTCCTGTTCAATCAAGTTTTCAATCGGAAGCCCATGGCAGTCCCATCCCCATACGCGACGCACATGACGCCCGCGCATTGTCTGGTAACGGGGAATAACATCTTTGATAACGCTCGCAAGAATGTGCCCATAGTGTGGAAGGCCCGTTGCAAAAGGAGGACCGTCGTAAAAAACGAACTCTTTACCCTTTGCTGTTTGTGCAAGTGATTTTTCAAAAATATGTGCAGACTCCCATTTTGCAAGAATCTCCTCTTCGCGCTTTGCTATATCAGTTTTTTTCTGAGTTTCTTCCATATCTATCACAATATCACAATGCACCTAGCTCGGCAAAAATCACAAAAGGGCGGCTCTTGCATGTGCAAGAGCCGCCCTTTTGTGATTCTT
>JAKANJ010000028.1 GCA_021823825.1 bacterium
GTAAGCATAGCTTATAAACAAATATACCTTGAGGAGGTTACCATGCTACGAGTTCGCTTAAACCTCAAAAAAATGGTTCAAGTGATATTTACCGCCACCGCCGAGGAGCTCTCCTTGCCGCGGTTTGCTGGCTCTGACGAGCCCGAAGTTGATAAAGTAATACGCGCACTTGAAGGGCAATTTGGCGCGCCATCAACGCCAGAGGGTACCGAAGGCAGTTTAAAAGACCAGCTTCTCGTTTTTTCAAGTTCATTTATGAGGCTTCTCAACGCTGCACGAATTGATAGCTCCAGCCACTTTTTCATTCAAGAAGACAACAAATTTATTGCGATCCTGACCATGACACCCGATGATGCAAAACTTCTTGAAACGTGGTTCAGAAATTTGACCGACGCGTCGGAAGGATAAGAAAACCAAAAGGCGACCACAACGGTCGCCTTTTTCTTTTTATAAAGTTAGTTCTTCAGTTAGATTTTGCCAACCAAATCAAGCCCTGGCTTCAAGGTATCATCACCTGGCTCCCAACTAGCAGGACAAACATTTCCGCCATGCTCACGCACAAATTTTGCTGCCTGGAGCTTGCGGAGGAGCTCTTTGGCATTCCTGCCTACGCTATTGTCGTTTACTTCAGTAATACGCAAAACCCCGTCTGGGTCTATAACAAAAGTTCCGCGCAAAGAAAGCCCCTCCTCGGGAATAAACGTTCCAAAAATCTTTGAGAGCTCATGGCGAGAATCTGAAAGCATCGGAAAGTTTACCTTTTTAATTGCTTCTGAAGTGTCGTGCCATGCCTTGTGCACAAAAACCGTATCCGTTGAAACCGAAAGCACCTCGGCGCCAAGCTTCTGGAATTCTGCATAATGTTCTGCCATTTCCTCAAGCTCGGTTGGGCAGACAAACGTAAAGTCAGCAGGATAAAAGAAAAGAATAAGCCATTTTCCACGGTAGGTCGAAAGCTTAATTTTTTCAATTTCCTCTTTGTGGTACGCATCCACTTCTATATCTGGAATCTCCTGGCCAATCCTTGCAAACAGGGAATCTTCTTTCTCCGCACAGCAACAACAATTGTTTGAATTTGTACTTTTCATAATGAAGTATAATATAACAAAATGCCCAGAAAACCTAAACTGATTGCCATTGTGGGACCAACCTCCTCTGGAAAAACTGATTTATCTATTGCCGTTGCTCGGCTCATTAATGGTGAGATTATTTCAACAGATTCTCGGCAGATCTATCGAGAACTCAATATTGGAACCGGAAAAGTCACTAAAAAAGAGATGCATGGTGTCCCCCACCACCTACTCAACATTGCCAACGCAAAACGCACAATATCAGTGGCTCAATACCAGCGACTCGCAAAAAAAGCTATTCAAAATATTCTCAAAAAGAATAAAACACCTATCCTCTGTGGAGGCACTGGTCTTTATGTCGATTCCATTCTCACTAATCAGTCCTTCCCTGCTGTTCCACCAAATACTAAACTTCGCAAAGTTCTAGCAAAACTTTCAGCTACAGAACTTTTCAATAGATTAAACAAGATTGACCCCGCACGTGCAAAAACAATTGATGCAAAAAATCCTCATCGTCTCATACGTGCAATTGAAATAGCGACCGCGCTCGGTAGTGTTCCCCTATTAAAACCTGCTGAGCCAGAGTACGAAAGTCTCATCATTGGGCTTACTCTTTCGCGCGAGGAACTGCAACTTCGTATTCATAAACGACTTATGATTCGTTTACGACGTGGTATGGTCGCAGAAGCGAGAAATCTTCACGCAAAAGGACTTTCATGGAAACGCATGGAGGCCCTTGGTCTAGATTATCGTTACCTAGCACAATTCCTTCAGGGGAAAATCAAAAAAAAACGAGATGACCCATCGTATTGAAAAAGAAAATTGGTTGTACGCAAAACGACAAATGGTTTGGTTTAAGAGAAATAAAAATATTTTATGGTTCAGCCCCAAAGAAAGTAAAAAAATACTTACATTGGCTAAAAATTTTATAACAAAATAATAAAAGGGGCGATTTCTCGCCCCTTAGCCCAATGTGGGTATTTTTACTTTATAAAACCGTACCAGCGCAAGAGAGACTCAACGCTTGGTGCTCGCCCCCGGAAAGCAATGAAGCTGTCCATGAAAGGGCGAGAGCCACCGCGCGAAAGTACTTCGTGGCGGAATTTCTCACCAACACTCCAATCAATCCTCCCGTTGCTTTTAATGAACATTGCGTACGCATCAGCTGCAAGCACATTTGACCACAGGTAGCCATAGTAGCCTGAATCATAGCCACCAAGGTTACTGAAGCAGTGTTCAAAAGATTCAGCTTGGCGGACCCAACGCGGCAACGGAAGAGGCTGCAACGCACTATTCACCTCTCGGTGAAGAGCATAGGCAGACCGCACCCTAGACGGCGTGTACTCCAAATGTAGCCGAAAATCGAGAAGGCTCAGCTCAAGCTGATCAAGAAAAGAGATCCCCATTCCAAATTTTTGCGACGCACGCATCTTTTGGAATAACTTAATCGAGAGCTTTCTTCCTGTTTCGTGATGCTTTGAAATAAGGTTAATGACTTCGCGCTCGCAACAAAGAAACTCCATAAATTGGCTGGGCAGTTCATACCCATCCTCAGGAATTCCTTTCATTCCTGAAACACCTGCCACTCGAGCTTCCGTAAGCAACAAGTGAAGGCTGTGGCCAAACTCATGGAATAAATTTGTAACAAGCTCAAACGGAAGAAGTGATATTACCCCCTTTAATTGTGGCGTGAAATCACTGATGATATAAGCAATCGGCAACTGGATGCTTCCGTCCTTAAGTTCACGTCGTGCAACAGCCATCTCCATCCATTGGCCACCACTTTTTTCGCCAGGACGCTCAAATAAATCAAGGTACAATCCGCCGATAAGTTTTCCTTCTCGAGAAAAAACATTGTAGAGCTTTACATCGGGATGCCAGAGTTTTAGTCGCCTGCGCTTTTTGAACGTAATCCCGTAAAGACGCGTTGCGACAGAAAACATACCCTTCAAAACATGATTAACAGGAAAGTAATCGGTAAGCTTATCCTCAGAAATAGCAAATTTTTCTTGCTTCACTCGCTCAAGATAATACTGGATATCCCAAACCTGGAGTTTCTTCACTCCATCATGTTTTTTTGCGTACGCTGCAAGCACTTTGTACTCGCGAGCCGCGGTCTTTTTTGCTTTCAGTGCAAGTGCACCTAGAAAATCCATTACCTCCGTGGTCGATCTAACCATTTTTCTTTGAAGGGCCAGCTCGGCGTAATTTGAGAAACCAAGCAGCTTGGCTTTTTTGTGACGAAGTGCTCGAATCTTTTTGATAATCGGGCCATTGTCAAACTTGCCTGCATTTGGACCCTGGTTTGAAGCAAGCGTAGTAGCTGCCTCGTAAAACTCACGACGAAGGTTCCGGTTCTTTGCATTCGCCATTACCAATGCATGCGTTGAGTCACGAAATGAAAACAAGTAACCTTCGTGGCCGGCAGCTTGTGCAGCCTCCTGTGCCAACTTCAGTTGATAATCAAGAAGCCCATCAAGCATGCTCACGTCTGTTACAAGTCTTGACCAAGCGCTGGTCGCATCTGCAAGATTGCACCCAAATTTCTCCTCGAGTGCACTAAGCTCTGCAGATACTTGCTTAAAGAGTTTTTTCTCCCTTGGCGGCAATTCAACACCAGTCAAAAAAGCCCCCGCAATCGTATTTCTAATTGAGGATTGCTGTTCAGCGTTTAGCCTCGACCACTCTTCTCCTTCAGCAATGCTTTTGTACGCAGCATAAAGTTCTTGGTTTTGAAGAAGTTCAGAACCGTAGAGATACAGTTTTCTCATACAACGACGATATACATTGCGTGTAGCTGCACGAATAGTTTGGTCCCGAGGCGTCATTGTGTCAGCCATGAGGTCATACGGCAAACGCAATTTATGCAATTCATCTGCCAGATCGTCCAGCGGTGCAACCAGATTCTCCCACGTATAGGGAGGGTCTCGCCTCAAAAGAGCAGCAATGCGAGAACGTTGTCGCCTAAGCATTGCGTCGAGTCTTTTTTCAAATTTCTTGATATTGAGCGTCTTCCATGGATAGATCACCAAACCTTCCATAAACACCTCCCTTTGGGGTTTCAATGAACTTTTTGACAGTAGCTGCTTATCAGCTAAAGCAAGTATTTATCTTATTACAGCCTACGTTAAGCAGAGAAAATGTCAACGAATAAATAAAAAAGGAGGATGATTTCTCACCCTCCCCAACAACACAAAATCTTGTAATTACTCTATAAAGCCGTATTGACGCAAAAGCGGCTCAATGCTCGGTTTCCGTCCACGAAAAGCTACATAGCTATCCATAAACGGTCTTGAACCGCCGCGAGAAAGAAGTTCACGTTGGAAAATTTCCCCAACACTCCAATCTATTTTTTTATCTTTGAGGAAAGCCTCAAACGCATCAACCGCGAGTACGTTTGCCCACAGGTAGCTATAATACCCAGCATCATAGCCGCCACAAAATGGGTGTGTAAAGCTCTCTGGCGCCCACGGAAGATATGCTGCGGACACCGGAAGCGAAAACTCAAAAATCTCGCGATAAAGTTGCTCAACGCGCGATCCCCGCAGAGGGTCGTGTTCCAAATGAAGTCTGAAATCGAAGATGCTTCGAGACGCCAGCCAGACAATTAAATGCCCGAGTCCAAACGTGCGAGAAGCACAAACTTTTTCAAACAATCCATCGGGAATTTTTTCACCTGTTTTGTAATGACGCGCAAGAAGATCAATCCCTTCACGCGTCCACAAAAAATTCTCCATGAATTGACTTGGGAGCTCAATTCCATCCTGTGGAATACCATTCGTTCCTGAAACGTCACTGTCAACCTGTGTAGTTAAGAGCAGGTTCAGATTGTGTCCAAGTTCATGGAGTGAGCTTTCGACATCACTCAGAGAAAGAAGCGATGGCCTATCGCCGGCTGCTGGCATAAAATTTAACACCCAGAGCCCTACAGGAAGCTGAATGCTTCCATCGCTCTGCAAACGGCGCGTCACCATTTCATTCATCCAACCGCCACCGTTCTTTTCTCCTGGACGTTCGTACAGATCCGTACAAAGGCCTCCAATGACTCTTCCCTCTTTGTCATGCACTTCAAAAAATTTTGCATCTGGATGCCAGAGCACAACATCGCTTCGTTCAATAAACGTTATGCCATAGAGTCGTTTTGCAATAGCGAATACCCCAGAAACAACTTGTGTTGCAGGAAAATATTCCGCTAGTACTTCGTGCGAGAAAGCGTACTTCTCCTCTTTAACCAGTTCCAAGTAGTAATCTATATCCCATGCTTCAATAGCCTCAACTCCATCATGCTCCTTCGCATATTGAGCCAGTGCTTCACGCTCGCGAATAGCTGACGGCAACGCCCGCGAAATAACTTCATTGAGGAAATCCATAACCTGCGTAGTGCTCTCTGCCATTTCGCCTTCAAGACTCATTGCCGCATAGCTTTGATATCCGAGAAGTTTTGCCTGCTCGTATCGAAGATCCATGATTTCATTGATGAGTAGCAAATTATCTCGTTTTCCCGAGACAACACCTCTGGAACTTGCGCGGTTAATTCTTGCCTCGTAGACCTCCTTGCGGAGCCCTCTGTTCTTTGCGCTCCTAAGCACTGTCTCGTAGGTAGAATCACCAAGAGTGATGAGCCAACCCTTCTGTTTATGCCTTTCAGCCGCTTTAGAGAGCCCCTCCAAAGTATCAAGAGAGAGGCCATCGAGCAATGTGATATCGGTGATAAGTTTTGACCAAGCCCGTGGACTTGTTGAGTCCACAACATTATTCTCAAACTTTTTTTGAAGCACCGATAATTTTGTATCGATTTCTCGGTATCGTTTCTTCTCCTCAGTTGGCAAACCAACCCCAGACAATCGGAAACCGATAAGGGTGTTTTTTAGTGCCATGCGCTGGGGCGGAGTCAGCTCTAGTGCGTCCGCGTTTTCATCCATCCATTGGTGCGCAGAAAAAAGAGGTTTGTTTTGCATGAACCACGTTCCGTATTTACTTAACTTTTTTAAGCAACGCTGGAATATTTTGCGCTCCGCTTCGCATACCACAACATCCTGGGGAACAGCGACATCACTCAGATGGCTGACGGGAAACCACAACTTGTTCATTTCGTCGTTCATATCATCAAGAGGCTGCAAAAAGTTACTCCAAGTGTAGGGCGGGCCACAAGCTACAAGTTTTGTAATTTGAACACGCTGGTTTGCGATCATGAGATCAAGCCGTTTCTCAACCTCGGCAATATTGATTTCTTTCCAAGGGTAAACTACGAGCTTTTCCACAAGTACCTCCGTCTTTATGCTGTAAATGAACCATAAAACAAGGTCGAGATTGACCATGCTTCCTTTTCCTTCCCAAAGCCTACGTTAAGCAGAGAAAATGTCAACTAGTAGCATCATTGGTTGAGGGCCTCTGTGGATAACGGTTAAATTATTTATAACAGTAAGGAGTATAATGAAGACATTAACAATTAAATGTAAAAAATATGAAAAAAAATATGGGTACCGCGGACAAAGTAATACGGATAATCGTCGCTCTAATTATTGCAGGCCTGTACCTCTTCAATATAATTTCTGGCACCCTCGCAGTTGTTCTGCTTATCGTCGCCGCGATATTTCTTCTTACGAGTATCTTTAGCTTTTGTCCGCTCTATACCCTTTTTGGGATCTCAACAGCACCATCAGATAAGCCAGTAGCATAAACAAAAAAATAATATGTTCCACAGAAAAAAGCGCATTCGCGCCTTTTTCTATCTTTGCGGGCCCACGAGGAATTTCTTCCGCAACTCAAAACTCGCCGTCGCTCGTTTTGGTCGTGTCCG
>JAKANJ010000029.1 GCA_021823825.1 bacterium
AAAGCGACCACATGCCCCAGGATCTTATCAACTCAATTTCGTGCTCAATCAAAAATTAAATCATGGCTAGAGTCCCCTTTGTAAAACTTGAAGATGTAAACTTTTATTATAACCGTGGCAAACCGTCGGAGGTGCACGCGTTGAAAAATATTAATCTTGAAATTGACCGTGGCGGTTATACCGTTTTTTTTGGACCATCTGGTTGCGGAAAAACAACGCTCACCTATTTGATAGGAGGAATTGAAACAGAAAATTGCGATGAAGGACATATTCTCATCAACAACCATGACCTCCGGGGACTTTCAAAAAAAGAACTTTCTGTATATCGACAAATTGGTGTGGGAATTATTTTTCAACAGTTCAACCTTCTTCCATCACTCACCGTGCTAGACAACGTTGCCCTTCCTATGTCATTCCTCGGCATTAGTGTTGAACGTCGCAAAAAAGAAGGCATGCAACTTCTTGATAGATTCGGAATGACACAATATGCAAAACGATTTCCATCAGAACTTTCCGGAGGACAACAACAACGCGTCAGTATCGCTCGCGCACTCGCCAACAACCCACCACTTGTAATCGCCGATGAGCCGCTTGGAAACCTGGACTCAGAAAACGCAAACAAGGCATTGGAGTTCCTAAAAGAGCTTAATGAAAAAGATGGGCGTACTATTATTATGGTCACCCACGAATCATGGAGTACGCGCGATGCAAAGACTGTCTTCTACATGAAGGATGGAGAAATTACTAAACGCGCAGGCCCGCAAAAATCACACGAAGTTGAATCTAAAAAAACTCTAACAGATTATCTCTTTCAGGAGTTATTCCCGGACATCACACCACAAAACCTGATGGCACGGTCGCTTTCCCACTTGTTCCTTCGCGGATTTTCTGGTGAGGAAACAAAGCGTTTTGAGTTGTTCCTTACACGACGTTTCTCCGGTGCACTTGACTCTGAGACATTTTCGGAACTGCTGGACAGTCCTTTTAAGGACGGTGGATTGGGGCTCTGGAAGCAGCGCGCCCAAAAAATCTCCGCAATGATTGAAGAGCTTATCCAGGAACGTAAGACCGTTGAAGAAATTTACTTGGAGCTTGAGAAAAACCCCGAGTTGCCAATCTACGAAGAAGTTGCACAATTGCGCTCTTGGATTCTTGACGGCTACACCGGAACACTATCTGAAGTTCAACGCGTACGCCTTGATGAAGCAATTGAGGATCGTCTCCGAAATATTATTAATCGTGAAAGTTTCCAAAAGATACTTGAACTGTCTCGAAAGGATTTTGGTGTTGGGCTTTCTACAAGAACTGCTCGAGACGCATCAGAGCGCATTGAAGCAGCCCTTGCTGGCAAGACATTTCAAGTCTCCCCTTCTATTCATTAATAAATAAAATTTATGGAACCAACAGAACAAGAACAGGTCTCTCCAAAAGAAATCGTAGGGAAACCGGAAGCAAAAAATTCTTCAGGACTTTCAAAGTGGGATTTATTGAAACTTTCACTGCGCGTATTTCGCACAAAACCAACACGAACGATTCTTACTATTCTTGGCATGTCTGTTGGTATCGGTACCGTCGTGTTTTTCGTCTCTCTCGGGTATGGATTGCAGTATATTCTGATTGGGCGACTAATCACCACGGAAGATTCACTCATGACGGTAGAGGCATCTTATCCAAGCGAGAGTGGCAACAGTATTGATTTAAGCAAAATGGGTGAAGTCCGCCAACTAAAAGAAGTGGACAATGTGAGCCCTGTTGCAGAATTTCCTGGCGAAATGGAGATCGGCGGAGGGTCACCAGGAATTGTCCCTCTCGTACGTGTTGTACGGTCAACATATTTCAGTTACGCCGGTGTATCACCAGATATTGGCAGCGTATGGACAGACAAAATTCCAGGAGTAGTGCTTTCAAGCCAAGCACTACAGCTTTTGGGCCTTCCTGTAGATAAAGGAGTCATCGGGAAAATAGTTACGGGGAAAGTTTATTATCCGAAACCAGATGGGACCTCACAAGAAGTTGCAATCTCACAACTCCCCATTGAAGGGATAATCAGTGATATCAACGAGCCTCCTACTGCGTACATACCATACAGCTCGGTAGCGGTAGAGCCTACAGCATTTAAAAGCATGCTTGTTAAGGCAAAAGATATTAATGCAGTTTCGGATCTGCGAGATGTGCTAGAAAAAGAAGGCTTCCTCATTAGCGCAAAAATTGACCTCGTAAATCAAGCACAAAAAATTACAAATGCTATTACTGTTTCTCTCATGGTTTTCGGTATTGCTGCTCTCGTTGTCTCCGCAATTGGAATGTTCAATACGATGATCGTTGGGTTCCTTGAACGTATTTATGAAGTAGGCGTGATGAAAGCTCTTGGTGCGACGGATGCAGATATTAAGAATTTGTTTCTTATGGAATCATTTGTGATTGGATTTCTTGGTGGTGCGGCGGGAATAGTTCTGGGTATAGGTGGCGGGTCTGCCCTGAACTTTCTCATGAGCACTCTGTCGCAAAAACTTGGCAGCAAGGCTCTTACCCTCTTTATTACACCGCCGTGGTTTGTCATCGCTGTCCTCATTCTGTCGTCATTTATTGGAGTGATTTCTGGATTCCTACCAGCGCGGAATGCATCTCTTCTTTCGCCACGTGAAGCCTTTGTGCGCAAATAAGTCATCTCTAGAAGGGCTCAACGACATCCCTCTCTATTTCCTTTCTAGCACTATAATCTACTACAGTATACTGTAGTAGATTATAGTGCGTTGGTGCAGCGGGACGAAAACTTTTCTGCAGGCACGGTATGTTTTTTAGATCTTAAACTCAATGACATCACCATCCTTCACGATATATTCTTTTCCTTCTGTCCGAACAAGTCCTTTTTCACGAGCACTAGCATAAGAGCCTGCGCCGAGCAAGTCATTCCAAAAAATTACTTCGGCACGAATAAATTTATCCTTAAAATCTGTATGGATTGCCATTCCCGCAACCGGAGCGGTAGATCCAACCTTAACAGTCCATCCCCGCGTTTCGTCCTCCCCGGTAGTAAAGTAGGTTATGAGCCCAAGCATTTCATAGCTCTTTTTAATAAGATCGTTTACCCCATCATCTTTTGAGCCCAACTCTGCGCGAAACATTTCTTTCTCACTTCCTTCAAACTGTGAAAGTTCGTGTTCAACACCTGCGTCAACAATAACATAGGGTGATCCATGCAAACGTAAATAGGAAAGCAACGCTTCATAGCGGGGGTCGTTCATTTCATCAAGATTTTTCCCTCCCGCCTTTTTATTCAAAACATACAAAATTGGCTTCATGGTGAGTAGCTGTAAACTACGGACGATCACTGACTGCTCATCATCAAAGACTACCGTACGTGCAAGTTTTTCGTCCTCAAGAGCTGTTCGTATGCGTTCAAGTACCTCCTTTTCTTTTATTGCGCTTTTTTCTCCCCTTTTTACATCTCTCTCGATGTTTGCAAGTCGCTTTGTTACGGTTTGCATGTCCGCCAAGATAAGCTCTAAATTGATTGTTTCGATATCAGACACGGGATCAATTTTGTCATGCACGTGGATAATACCAGCGTCCTCAAAAATACGAACCACTTCAGCGATTGCATCAACTTCTCGAATATGCGCAAGAAATTTATTTCCGAGACCTTCGCCTTCGCTTGCACCTTTGACGAGTCCAGCAATATCAACAAATTCAACGGCAGCGGGAACTGTTTTTGCTGAATGCGAGAAAATCGAAAGACTTTCAAGACGAGCATCAGGTACTGCGACAACACCAACCGACGGATCAATAGTACAAAAAGGATAATTTTCCGCTGGAACACTTTTTTTGGTTAGTGCGTTGAAAAGCGTTGATTTGCCAACGTTCGGAAGTCCGACAATACCGATTGCTAGTGCCATAGTTTACTGATTATACACGGAGGCGAGACAATGTAAACAGGGGTCAGTGCTACTCCACATGCACCTTTATATCTGTACGCTCGTTTTTCAGCTTGAGAAACAATATGGTAAACGCACCAACGAACACAATGATCGCAGCGACAACAAAAACATAATCGTATGCATCAACTTGTGCTTTTAGAATAATGAGACCAACGTACTTTTGTACCTCAAGAGGAGCAAAGTTATAGAGCTTACTAAAGTTATTTATCGTCAAAATGTTGTCGGTAATTCTATTATTCAAAAGTGTTGCAAAAATTGCGATGCCAAAAGCTCCCGCAATATTTCGCACCAACGCCAGAATAGATGACGCAATGCCTATTTCACTTTGCGGAACAACTGATGCAATGATATTTGTACGTTGTGCCATTCCAAATCCAAGTCCAAAAGCCATCACCGAAAGAGGCATTACGATATCAAACGCCGTAGACCGAGGATCAAGTCTCGCAAAAAGGAAAATACCTATTGCCGCGACAATAGTGCTGGCAAAGATTACGTAACGAGATTGCACTTTTCCTGTGAGCATTCCACCAAGCGGAGCTGCAAGCATCATTGCTGCAGCCATGGGGATAAAAAGATAGCCAGATTCTGTCGCGTTGTATCCAAGAAACGTTTGAGCAAAAACAGGAATAAGAAAAACCCCGCCCATCATACCCATAAAGACAACAAAGTTATTAATAAGTGCATTTACGAATGCTGGAATTTTAAAGAATTTAAGATCCACAATTGGTTCGGGGGCTTTCTGTTCTACTTTGATGAATAAACCAAGAAGAACGATAATAGAAAAGTAGCAAGCAAGACTGCCCACAGAAAGCCAGCCCCAATCTGCCCCTTGATCTAAGACCAGAACTAACGCGGAAAGCATACCACCAAGAGTAAGCGCTCCCCACCAATCAAAAAATCTTGTTTTAGCTTCAGAGCGAGATTCGTTAATAAAACGCAGAGCCATGAATATACCGAGGACTCCGATTGGTAGATTTACCAAAAAAACAGAGCGCCAGCCAAAATTATCAATAAGTGGCCCACCCAAAAGTGGTCCAAACACTACAGCAGCCGCAAATGAGGATGACCAAATTCCAAGAGCCTGTGCTCGCTCCTTGCCCTCTTTAAAGGTTACCGCCAGAATGGCCATCGCTGTCGGATAGTCCGCGGAGCCAGCAATTGCTTGGATAACACGAAAAACAATCATTGATGAAAGGTTCCAAGACAACCCTGCAAGAACAGAGCCAAAAATGAAAATTGAAAACCCGAGGATGTAGACCTTCTTACGACCTATCGTATCGCCAAGCTTTCCCCAAATCGGGACAAAAACCGCGTTTGCAAGAATATACGCAGTTGCAATCCAGCCTGCCGCAGAAACCGTAATGCCAAAATCATTAATGATTTTGGGAAGAGCCAAGTTGACGATAGTCTGGTCAAGCCTTCCTAAAAAAGTACCGATGATAACAGTCAGCAGTATCCACCACCGTAAATTATTTTTAGGCGCAGTATCCATACGCTATTTTTCATAAACGGTGATCTTCGCAGACATGCCATTTTTGAGCTCTGGATAGTCTGCAACATTGAACCGCACCTTCACATCAAATTTCTTTGTTGGTCTTTTATCTGAAATTGAAAACACGACACCAGTATTGTCAGAAGTTTGACTTATACTTTCCACGACACCGACATAGGTCTTGTCACCGAAAGCGTCCACCGTAAATGATGCTTTTTGCCCTACTTTGAGTTGATCGAGCCCTTTTGTTTCATCAATCGCCCCGACCACGCGCATATCCTCGGGGTGCACCATGGAAACAACGGTTTCTCCTGGCACAAAAAACTCACCGATTTTGTTTACAACACTTACGACAACACCACTTTGCTTTGACGAGACGATATTGGTGCCGACGAGTGCAACGGGGGTATTTGCAGCAATAGTCTCTCCTTCGCTCACGTACAATGCGTTGAGCGTCCCTGCGGTACTTCCGGAAAGGTTCACGATCGGAACTGTTATTTCTGAATTTTCAATAAACAACGTGCCGCTTTCTGATTGCCAAAAAATAAACCCCACAAGTAGCAATACAACAACAATAATACCGATAATACTTTGCACCTCGGGTCTCTTTAGTACATTTACTTTTTTAACATGATGTTCTTCGGTCATATATTTGAAGGTTAAATTATTTTGACAAAATTTCGATAGCAGCAATTCCCGGCGTTGCGATTTGTCCAGCAGTGATGGCTACATTTATTATCTTTCCGTCAAACGGTGCAGTGATAATCGTGTTGTTGTATGCACCCTGCGCTACTTGCAGTGCTCCTTGAGTACTTTCAACTTGAGCCTTCGCCATCTCTATATCCTCAACACGTGCTGGAGACTCCTTCAGAGTTAACGCTGCATTTGCTTGATCTAACGATGATTTTGCACTTTTAATTGCCTGAACATCATTGGTGATACTGGTGTAGGCAGCATCAACGACCACCTTTGCACCAGTAACATACTGCTGACTTTCGGTTAGAACAAGCTGACTGCCCCCAACAGATACCTGAGTGTATGAGGTAAGCGTATTCAACATATCCGTCAAGTAACTCCTGATCTTTGTCATGTATGCAAGCGAATGTGCAACAACAACATCAGTGTTATTTTGGTTTATGGATGACACCTCGTTTTGCCATGTAGACAAATCGTTATTTATTTCTAAGCGTTCGCTGTTAATGTTATTTAT
>JAKANJ010000030.1 GCA_021823825.1 bacterium
GCCACAATTCCACCCGACGCCTCGGATTATGCGAATGACTACGTGGCAATGAATAAATATTGTGATCGCGTGGAAATCATGGCCTACGATCAGGGGGTAATAGATGTTCGTCTCAACAAAGCGCGCACCGCTCCTTACGCACCCGTTGCAGACCCTGTTTGGGTGGATGGCCTTGTCTCTATGGCACTTAAAAGTATCAACAAAAATAAAATTATTATTGGTGTGCCTACGTATGGATATGAGTACACGGTGACGCCGATTCCCGGGGATGGGTATAAGTATAAAGTTTTGTGGCCATTCAATTATAAATACGCCACAGATATTGCCGCAAAACTCGGCATTACCCCCGAGAGGAACAGTGCTGATGAGATAGGTTTTTCGTACAATCCAGATGTTTTGGCAGCAATGACGCCAGGTGAGAATGACTCTACTCAGACACAACAGCAGGTGGGAACTTCAACCGTGGTTGCAGAAAATGCCAACTCAAGCAATACTAGTCAGCCATTCAACTTCTTATCATGGAGTGATGCACAGGCGGTTGCGGACAAGGTGGCACTTGCGCGCAAGCTAGGCGTACGCGGGGTCGCAGTCTTTAAGTTTGACGGGGGAGAGGATCAGGGAATCTGGAGCGTGCTGAAATAATAACGTTCCCAGCCGACCACTTTGTGCAAAGAATTTGCCACTAAATAAAAAACAAGCTACACTCTGAATATTGGAATTTGTACTCCGTCTTACTCCTGAGACACAAAAGGAGTCCCAAACAATAAAATCAGGAGCTCCTATTATCTAATGGTCGACCGGATAACATTACTCATTTTTTATCGTAGGTAGTTATGGATTAAAATAAAAATGAAGACGACAAATTCACGCTTTCTGCAGATGCAAAGTATTGGCTAGAGCGGAAACTTCCAAGACGAAGATGGGATGAATGGGGCTCTCCAATCGGGCTAACCCTTGCCTGGGCCATCGTTCTTATCTCAACGGGATTCTTCCTCTATCTTCTCCATTTGGCGGGATTGCTACGCTAATAGCTTCTCAACTCAGCTAGTGCGAGCAATGTAAAATTAAAAGAGTGGCACCTAGAGGTGCCACTCTTTTAATTTGCGGGAGCTCGTTTTATAAATACCTAAGTCTCGGGTGTAGCCATTCTATCTCAGACCTACTTAATGGCATACAAGTAAGTAAATGCACTATTTTCCCGATTTTGAAAATGCTGTAGTCAGGTCAATCAAAAATTTGAACTGCCCTTTTCTCCCAGATAAGTCAACGCCCTCATACTTAAGATTGCTGAACCTGCCATGCGCAACCGAATCTCTTAGTTTTTTAACCTTCCATGCAAACTTTATAAAAGGATCAATTCCACCAGATTTATTATATTGTTGATCTAACAATGAAATCTTATCTCCAAAAGTTAATTTAGCGAGCATTGAGTCTATGATATCTGTATTGCCCAGTGTTTTTTCAATATGAGAAATTATATCAGATACTTCTTTCTCAACTATGTAAGTTGCCCAGTACACAGATTCAATAGCTTCAATTTGATCCCCACTGAGAAACTTATGAGCTCTTTTTTTGAGAACATTAGATTTTATATGTGAAATATCAAGTTCGCCTGATTGTACTTTCCTCCAGGCCTCGATGGGGTTAGATAGTATAAGTTTTGAGATTTCCTCTTTTGTCATCTCATTTAGTAATTAGTAGGCCGTCCGGCATTCAGGTTTATAATAAAAACTTTTTGTTGCGTAGGAGGTGAGATGCGGTCACGAGTTACTAAAGTATTTTACCACGCTTCGCTTGTAAAATACTAAGTACTCTCGACCCCGACTCAGCAGCCCGAAAAGTTTTAACTTTTCGCTGCTTCCGTCCTTCGAATCTCACTCCTCATAAAAACGCCAAATCCCGATACCTATGGAAACGGTATCGGGATTAGTCGTTGCGGAGGAGGTGAGATTCGAACTCACGGTCCGGTTGCCCAGACTCCTGTTTTCAAGACAGGTGCGATCGACCACTCCGCCACTCCTCCAAGTTGTGTGTGGTTTGCTTGCACATCCTACCAAAATTGGAGAAAAACGCAATATCACGGAAAAGCGGGCTGGTGGTCATACGAAGAGCTATCTGTTCCAGTCGTGCAAAAGAAAACGAGGCCTTCGTGACCTCGTTTTGCTTAAAAGTTTCGTTCATTTCTCTGGGTTGAATTCTTCCCAGCGAGTTACGCCATTTTCTACCGTCTTCACCATGATCTTCGGAAAGGAAAGGTTGAAGCGGACAATAAAAATTGCGTCATCAAGTTCCAATAGCTTGGGGTGCAAGTCCTCATAGAGCCCAGGCCCCTCCAAAACACAAATGTGGGGTTTGTAGGCGTTACCCTGGAGAGGAAATACCCATTCATTGAAACGAGAAAGTTGCTTTCGACACTCATCTATCATTGAGTGGTATTTTGGGGGGAGTAATATTTTTACAACGCAAGCGTCAATTCCTTGGTTCCGAAAAAACTCAATGTTCTGAGTTTCCGCAAAATTCTTTCCGTCTTCTTCACCATAAAGCGCGTGAGCGATATTGAGGCCCATTGAGAACTGCCTCATTTCGTCTGGATGTGCACGAAATGGTGGCAGTAGTGTCGTGTGGTCGCCCAATTTGGGCTCAACCGCTTGAGGGCTCAACAGCTTGCATTTACGACGCAGGCTTGCCATAGAGACCGAGAGAAGAGATGTACTCTCCGGATAATGATGCACGAGGGTAAACTGCTTGAGTAGCATAATTACCTCCCAAATGAACAGATTTTTACTACCCGAATAGTAGCAATTTAGGTCAATAAGTAAAGCGTTACTTTTCCAGATAATCTACATTGGGCCTCGCTCGTTATGCTATGATACTTTTATGCGCTACCTGGGAATTGACTATGGAACAAAACGAGTGGGGGTGGCCGTATCGGATGAGAGCGGCGCCATGGCTTTTCCGTATGCCATTCTTGAAAATAATAAAAAGCTTGTGGCAGAGGTGAAAGCAATTTGCGAGAGAGAAACAATTGCACATATTATTATTGGAGAGTCACTCGATTTCAAAGGGCAGCCAAATATTGTAGCAGGAGATATCAGCCGGTTTGTGAATGATTTACGTGCTGTCGTTTCGTTGCCCATCTCAAGCGAACGAGAGTTTTTGTCTACTCGTCAAGCACGGTTTTTCCAAACAGAAAAAGAACATGTCGACGATTCCGCAGCAGCGATCATTTTACAGAGCTATTTGGATAGGAAGAATGTAAAACCATTATCAGAAACCGATTAATCACACACCATAATGACTTTTGATGAATTTAAAAAAGCAGAAATAAAAATAGGAACGATCCTTTCAGCAGAAAAAGTTCCGGATTCCGATAAACTAATTAAGTTTATGATCGATCTTGGTCCCAAGAGTGTCGTTTTGAAAGAAGAGCCAGCGCTCGATATCGTGGAGCCAGTAGTTGTTCCAGAGCCAGAACAAGATGTACGCCAAATTCTTTCGGGGATTGCCGCATATTATCCTGACCCTTCTGTACTTATCGGCAAACAGGTACCGGTTCTTGCAAATCTTCCCGTGCGCACTATCCGCGGACTGGAAAGTCAGGGAATGGTGCTTTATGCAGTGGGGGAAGGTTTCTTGACAACAGTCGGACCAGACCACCAAATTCCATCTGGTACGCCAGTGCGATAATATAAAAATGTGCGAGTGTTTGCTTTATCATTCTATATTTTCATTTCAGAGTGAGGTATACTATACACAATGGAGCGAAGTAGATTTTATAAATTTTTTCCACCACCGCAATTTATCCAAATGCCCGCGGTGGGGTTTGATATATCGGATGCATCAATACGGTTTATTGAGCTCATAGAGACGCGGAAAGGTTTTGTTATCGGTCGGTTTGGTGAACACACTATCCCCGCAGGTATTATTGAATCTGGCGAAGTAAAAAAACCGACGGCACTACGAGCTATTTTCCAAGAAATCAAGAAACAATACAATTTGGAGTATGTTTCTGTTTCATTACCCGAAGAGCGAGCGTACCTTTTTGAGCTCAAGCTTCCTGCAATGAAGCACAATGAGATCCACGGTGCAATTGAGCTTTCGCTTGAGGAGCACGTACCCCTAAAGGCGAGTGAGGTGATTTTTGATTACGAAATCCTCAGGGAGTCCGAGGCAGCATTGCGTGTTGCGGTTTCGGCGACACCGCGGGCACTGGTGGACGGTTATCTCGAAGCCTTTTTTGATTCAGGGATTAAACCAATTTCTTTTGAAATTGAAACGCAATCAGTTGCACGAGCTGTTGTTCCAGGGGGAGACAAGCTTTCTTATATGGTTGTTGATTTTGGGAATATGCGTACAGGCATTACTATCGTATCCGAAGAGGTGGTACAGTTTGCTTCTACGGTAACGACGGGTGGTGCGGTACTCACTGACGCAATTTCCAAAAATCTAAAAATTTCGTACGAAGAGGCAGAAAAAATTAAACGAGAAAAGGGCATCTCTCTTAATGGAGAGAATGAAGGAATGTCTCGAGATCTTTTGGCGCCAATTTCAGTAATCCGCGATGAAATAGCAAAGGACCTCATGTTTTGGCAAACCCATGATGATGAATATGGGAAAAAACGTCCTGCTATCCAAAAAATATATCTTTGCGGTGGTGATTCAAATTTACTGGGTCTCGTGGGGTACCTTGCATCAAGTCTGCCTTCACCCGTTGAACTTGCGAACGTATTTGTAAACGTGAATAAGCTTTCAACATATGTGCCTGTTATAAATTTTGATGATTCACTCCGCTATGCGACGGCGATAGGTCTCGCGTTGCGTTCATTAGAATAAAATATCCTATGCTCAATATTCTCCCCGATGAGGAAAAGAAAAAGATTTTAACCGAATACAGACTTCGTCTTGTTGTGGTAGTGACGTTTGCTGTTGGTGCACTTATTCTTGCAAACCTTGTTCTGCTTGTTCCCTCATACATACTTTCAGTGGCAAAATACAATAGTCTTTCAGAAAGCCTCGCAACGCAACAGTCAAAGCAGGGTCTCACTGGGCAGGAAAGCTCTATCGATGCGCAGGTACTTGCGATAAATAAGCAGATTAAGCTTTTACAACAACAGAATAATACTGGCGTGCTTTCGCCCTCTGATATGATCTTGAGGATAATTGAGCGGAAGGGAACAGGAATAAAAATTCAAGGATTTGATTATGATGTCACGGGAAACATCGGAAGCGTTGTTATTACTGGTGTCGCCGCAGACAGAGACAGCCTTGCGCAGTTTGCAGATACACTAAAGGGTGACTCGGCATTCTCAAATATTGATTTGCCTGTTTCAAGCTATGTGCAAAAAGTAAATATTGATTTTTCTATTGTTGCAACGCTAAGTGGCGGAGCAGGTAAATCCCAATAAACAAGTTTATGAAATCACTAAATAAAACAGTCATACTTGTAGCTATCGCATTTCTCTCAACTGTCGTTATCGGTGGTGTGTACATTTATTTCTTTGTATCAATGCAAAACAAGACTCAAGATGCGATAGGTCTGTCCACGAAAATTGAGGAAATTTCTAGTCGCGAGTCGCGCTATCGAGCGGCGGCGTCTGCGCTCCAAACCGAAAGTGCACAGATTGCAAAACTATCTTCATACTATATAAGCGCTGACGGCGTTGTTGCGTTTGCGCAAAAGTTGGAATCGCTTGGCCCACAAGCAGGGGTAACACTCTCCTTAAAGTCGCTCGATCCAGGGACCACCCCTTCAGGGTCTTCTGTTCTGAGTTTTGAGCTCACGGCTGAAGGTACTTTTGTAAATGTGGAGCGGCTTTTGACCCTTCTACAAAACTTTCCTGGAAATTTTGTGTGGAAAACAGTGAAGTTTGCTCGAGTAGACAACATCGCCCTCGCGCAAAGCGGAACAGCGACAAGGGGTAGTGCTCCACAGTGGAACTTGGATGTATCTCTTGATGCGCTCAATTTTATAAAACAATAATATGCTAAAAGATTATTTCAGAAAAATTTTTAAAAAATTTACTTTCTCTAAGGGTGAGGATTCATCAAAGAGGATGTTTAAGCCATATAAGGACTGGAAAATTCTTGTGATTAGTTTTTCTGTTGGCCTCATTATTTCTATCGGACTTAACACGTACCTCTCCGTGCGAATTATTGATAATAGCTTTTTGACTACGTTAGCGCCCGTGAATAGCGGGCCTGTGCTGGATCGTGCTGGTCTAACAAAAGTGCTCTCAGATTTTGCAGCGAAGGAAGCTTTTTTGGCTAACCCAAGCGCTACGACAAGTCCCGTAGTTGACCCATCGCGCTAGGGCTGATAGAGTGCATTCGTGTTTGTTTCTGTAGTAGTTATGGTTAGCCCGTGTAGTGTTCGACAAAATATGATACCGTGCGGAGTAAGGAAAATTAATATGCTCCTGTAGTTGTTATGGTTAGCCCGTGTAGTGTTCGACAAAATATGATACCGTGCAGAGTAAGGAAAATTAATATGCTCCTGTAGTTCAATGGATAGAACTGCGGACTTCTAAGCCGTTAATGTAGGTTCGATTCCTACCGGGAGCACAATACCAAAAAGGAGTGGGTAA
>JAKANJ010000031.1 GCA_021823825.1 bacterium
TGCAGTTTTTTGATGGTTCATTTCTGCTATTCAAATCTAATTTGTGCAAAGTCTCAAAATCTCTTATACTTGATGGGCATATGAGCAAAATTGAAATTCAAAACCGCAGTGAATTAACAAAATATCCAAATCGAGAAGACGCTCTTTCTATTATTGAAACAGGCTTAAACGCTATTGATACTGAACGAGTAATCAATGATGCTATTCGTGTAGAAGAAAAATCATTACACATAAAAGATCTTAACTTTGACCTCAGACGATACAAGAGAATTCGTGTAATTGGGTTTGGGAAGGCATCTTGCGAGGCAGCAATCTCGCTTGAAAAGGTTCTTGGTTCACTGATCAATAGTGGCGCGGTAATTGATATCAAAAGCAAACAGTGTGAAATTATAGAAAGTCTTGTTGGGACACATCCTCGATCAACTTTGCAAAATGTTACTGCAACAAAGCAGCTTTTGGAAATCGTAAAGGATATTAACGAGGATGACCTCGTTCTTGTTATTGTCTCAGGAGGAGGGTCGGCACTTCTTTGTGCGACCGATGAGGAGTGTAACCAAGGAGAAAAGATATACGATGATTTTATTCAGGTCGGAGCAAACATTGATGAACTAAATACTGTTAGGAAGCATCTTTCATCACTGAAGGGTGGTGGTCTGGCAAAAATGCTGTATCCTGCTACTGTCGTCGGTTTAATTTTCTGCGATATTCCAGGTGGGGATTATGAGAAGACTGCATCGGGCCCAACCTGCAAGGATGTTTCTACTATGGGAGATGCGGCAGCTATTCTTGCTAAATATAATTTTTCTGGTTATGAGTTAAATGAAACTCCGAAAGATGACAAATACTTTGAGAGAGTACATAACATTCTCATGGTGTCCAATACTATTGCGGTAGATGCGATGGCGAAAAAGGCCAAAGAACTGGGGTATGAGGCAAAAGTTCTTTCGGTAAACATTTATACAGATTCAGAGAAGACGATTGATGATTTTAAAAAACTTTCAGGCCCCAAAACAGTGGTTATCGGCGCTGGAGAGGTTAGTTTGGTCGTTAAAAAGGGCTCTGGCGGAGGCTCTGGCGGGCGTTGCGCGTACATGGGCATGGTTGCATTGTCTCGTCTCGAGAATGATGAGACACTTGTTTCTGTTGCTTCTGATGGTTTGGATAACTCGCCCTCAGCGGGCGTTATCGTTGACAAAAATACGATAGCGCGGGTGTCGGAACTCGGAATTAATACCGAAGAATATCTTGCACACTATGACGCATACAACTTCTTTGAGAAAGTTGGGGAAACTTCAATTGTTACAGGACAAACTGGTGCTAATGTTTCTGATTTAATGTTATGGATAAAACAGTAAAAAAAATAATAGCCACGGAGATTTTAGATTCGCGCGGAACCCCAACATTAAGCGTTGAAGTTTTTGTGGGGGATACAAGCGGAACATTTTCTGTGCCAGGCGGTGCAAGTAAGGGTTCTCATGAGCCTGTTGACAAGCGTGATGAAGACCAAAGCTATTTTCAGGGCATGGGGGTGAGCTCAGCAGTTGCTGTGGTGAACACAATCATCAACGAAGCACTTGTCGGTCATGATGTTACCAACCAGCAAGAGATCGATAAAATACTCCTTAATCTTGATGGCACTGAAAATAAATCAAATTTGGGCGGCAACAGCCTCATTGGAGTAAGTATCGCGTGTGCAAAAGCAGCTGCAGCGGTGACCGGCAAAGAAGTTTATGAGCATCTCCAGACACTCGCTGAAATTAAGCCATCGCGAACGGTACCCTATTTGTTCATGAATCTTATTAACGGTGGCAAGCACGCAAAGACGTCCCTTGCGTTTCAAGAGTATCACATTGTTCCACATGTTGAGGATGTCCGGGAGGCACTTAACATCGCTACAAAGATTCAATCTGATTTGCGCGCATCGCTTATAAAGGAATTTGGTGTCATCTCTGCAAACTATGGCGATGAGGGTGGTTTTGTTCCCGACATCGTAGATGTTCAAAAACCAATGGCGATGCTCTTTGAAGTTCTTGAGAAAAATAATTTCACCGACAAAGTAAAACTTTCAATGGATGTGGCAGCTTCATCTTTTTACGAGAATGGTGTGTATGTCATTGGCGATAAAAAATATACCACTGCGGATATGATGGGTATATACAAAGACATGATTGCAAAGTACCCCATCTTCTCTATTGAAGATCCGTTCCATGAGGAGGATTTTGACGCGTTTAAACAGTTGCGCGAAGCAGAATCAATATACATTGTTGGTGATGATTTGACCGTTACCAATAAAAAGCGATTGCAGATGGCAATTGATGCAAAGAGTATAAATTCCATCATCATAAAGCCAAACCAGATAGGCACACTTACAGAGACGCTTGAGACGATGAAAATGGCTCGAGAAAATGGCATTGAGTGTATAGTGAGCCACCGAAGTGGTGAGACGAATGACAACTTTATTAGTGATTTAGCTTGGGCTTTCGGAGTTTTTGGACTCAAAGCGGGAGCAGCTCAGCGGGGTGAAAGAGTCGCAAAATACAACAGGTTATGGAACATTCAAGAGCACAAATAGTCGCAACGTTAGGACCTGCATGTAGTACGCGGGAGACCATTGAGCAGATGATGATACACCAAATGGATGTAGTCCGTCTTAATTTTTCTTGGGGCACACATGATGACCACGCTGGGTATATTGAGACTGTTCGCAGCCTTGCAGATAAGCTTGCAAGGCGAGTTCCGATCATTCAGGACTTATCAGGTCCTCGTATGCAACAGCAGAAAGGTCATCACTTTGATCCCTCAATTAAGGAACTCATCACACCCAAAGATCTAGACGACTTGAAATTTGGCCTAGCGCATGATGTTGACTATATTGCAATGTCTTATGTGGGCACGGCGGACGATGTAAAAGAATTAAAACGCATTATAAGTGATGCAGGAAAACATACTCCAGTCATTTCTAAAATTGAGAGGCAAAAAGCAATTGATAATATTGATGCAATTATTGCTGCATCTGATGCAATAATGATCGCTCGTGGTGATATGGGCAACGAGGTACCACTGGAGAAAATTCCTTTTGTTGAGAAAGAAATTATTGAGAAGTGCAAGAAGGCAGGCAAGCCTGTTATTACCGCTACGCAGATGTTTCTGTCTATGGTTGAAAGTCCTGAACCGACAAGAGCAGAAGTAACAGATGTATTTTTTGCTATTACGAACGGATCTGATGCTGTAATGCTTTCAGATGAGACCGCAAACGGTAAATACCCCGTAGAAGCGATACTAAACATGGAAAAGGTTGTCCTTGAGGCGGAGAAACTTTATCACTTAACCGTCAACCAGCTTTAGTAATATGAAAAATTGGATTATTGCGACACGGAATAAGTTTTTTCATTTTTCTTATATAAATGTATTGAAGCCGTACTATTTTCGCAAGGATCCAGAGGACGTTCATGATAGAATGACTCAAGTGGGCCAATTTTTGGGTCGTTTTTGGTTGACCAGGAGTGTAACATCTCTTTTCTTCAATTTTGGTCATCCCTCGCTTGAACAAACTATTTTAGGAATTCGTTTTAGAAACCCTGTCGGCCTTGCCGCAGGATTTGATAAGGATGCGCTTATGGTAGATATTTTACCATCAGTGGGCTTTGGCTTTGAAGAGGTTGGATCAATTACGGGAGAACCTTGCATGGGTAACCCAAAACCACGATTGTGGCGCCTCAAGAAATCAAAATCGCTTGTAGTGTATTACGGCCTCAAGAATGACGGCTCCGAGGCCATTGCTACTCGGTTATCAAAAAAGAAATTTAGATTTCCCGTTGGAACGAGTATCGCAAAAACCAATAGTCCGGATACCGTGGAGGTTCAGGCTGGTATTAATGACTATGTCAAAGCTTTTAGTCAGTTTGTAGATATTGGGGCATATTTTACTATAAACATTAGTTGCCCAAATGCATTCGGTGGAGAACCATTTACTGACCCAGACAGGCTAGAGAAGCTTCTTACTGCTATAGATAAAGTGGCCACAAACAAACCAGTTTTTTTGAAATTATCACCTGACCTGACCGAAGATCAGCTGAGTAAAATTTTGGATATTTCGGCAAAGCATCGCGTACACGGATTTGTCTCTACAAATCTTACAAAGAATAGAAATAATAAAAAAATAATTGATGAAGATGTGCCAATAAATGGTGGAATTAGCGGTAACGTTGTACGAGACCTCTCAAACGAGCAAATACGTTTTATTTATAATAAGACAAAGGGCAACTATGTCATTATTGGGGTAGGGGGGATAGCCTCAGCGGAGGATGCATATGAAAAAATCATATCAGGCGCTTCACTTTTGCAACTAATTACAGGAATGATTTTTGAGGGTCCGGGGCTTGTTAGTGAAATTAACCAGGGTCTCACACGACTTCTAAAAAAGAACGGTTTCAAGAATATTCGTGAAGCAGTTGGAACAAAAAAATAGTGTTGCTTTGCGGGAGGCTCCTCTTTTGTGTATGATAGTCAAATATGGAGAAACAGCAGGGACATATTCATCCGCTTAGCCGTACGATGGACGAAATAGTACGTATTTTGGCAGAGCTTGGCTTTGAAGTTGCGCTTGGCCCAGAGATAGAGACAGAGCACTATAACTTTGATGCACTCAATGTACCAAAGGACCATCCAGCACGCGATGTGCAGGACACATTTTGGCTAAAGCCATCCTCTTTGGATGGCTCGCCCGACCGCTTAAAGGGTGGTTTAGGGATGAAGGGTGTAGAACAATTGCTACTCCGCACTCACACGTCTCCCGTTCAGGTGAGGTACATGGAAAAGCATAAACCTCCTTACGCTATCGTCGTGCCTGGCAAAGTGTACCGTTACGAGGCAACCGATGCGACACACGAAACGCAGTTTCATCAGGTTGAAGGTTTAGTCGTTGGGGAGAATATTACTCTTGCACAACTGAAGTGGACGCTTCAAACTTTTTTCAAAAAACTTCTTGGTAACGATGTTATTATGCGCCTTCGTCCAAGTTTCTTTCCTTTCGTTGAGCCGGGCGTTGAGGTCGATATCTCGTGCTTTCTTTGTCACGGGAAGGGATGTGGAGTATGTAAGCACACTGGTTGGATTGAGGTCATGGGTGCAGGAATGGTTCATCCGAATGTTCTCCTCTCGGGCGGTGTTGATCCACGAAAATATACAGGCTTTGCATTTGGTATGGGAGTTGATCGTCTCGTAATGATTAAGTATGGCATTGAAGATGTTCGTCTTCTATACGCAGGCGACCTCCGTTTAGTGAATCAATTTTAATATTATGAATATTCCATTTTCATACAAAACGCTATCGCGATACCTTGATGGCATTCCTGAGCCGAAAAAGCTTTCTGATATTTTTTTGCAATATATTTGTGAAGTTGAGGGCACGGATGTACGTGGCGATGATACGGTTTTTGAATTAAAAATAACGCCAGATCGCGGCGACCTTCTTTCCTATTGGGGCATTGCGCGTGAGATTTCTGTTTATAGTGAAGCAAAACTAAAAGATTTTACACCAAAAATAATTGAAGGCGTTGAGACAAGAAAACTTCTAATTAATATAGATGAACCCAAACTTTGCCCTCGCTATCTTGGTCGTGTTATTGAAGGTGTAGATGACCGCAAATCTCCAGATTGGCTACGTGAAGCCCTTGAGGCTTCTGGACAACGGAGCATCAATGCGATTGTGGATGTTACTAATTTTGTGATGATTGAGACGGGTCAGCCAATGCACGCCTTTGATGCCGATAAGCTTACGCATGACGAGAACGGTGCAACTACGATTACTGTGCGTAAGGCAAACCAAGGAGAAAAGATATCAACACTAGACGGGAAAGAAGTTTTACTTCCAGAAAATGTTTTAGTAATCGCTGACAATGAACGTGCGCTTGCAATTGCCGGTGTGAAAGGCGGAGTAACTGCCGGTATAACATCCGAGACAAAATCAATCATTCTTGAAGCAGCGGTGTTTGACCCCGTTTCTGTGCGAAAGGCTGCGCGCGCTGTTGGCATTACTACGGACTCATCGCGACGGTTTGAGCATCATCGTTCTCCTGAAATCACGGGCATCGCAATGAATCGTGCGGTGGAGTTACTTGCACAAATTTTTGTTGATGCTCGTATTGGTGCACCTTCAGACTCATATCCGCGTCCTCTGGGGAAGTATCGAGTTGGCCTTTCGGCACACGACATTGAACGACTAATCGGGGTTAGTTACTCCGCAGAAGATCTTTCAAGAGATCTTGAAAGATTTCATTTCCCTTATGAACGTATTACAAATGGTGTAGAGCGAGTTATTTCCGGGGCAAAAGCGCTTGTTGGAACTCCGTATTCCTATGGCGCAAGCGTCTTTTTCGATGCTCCGCGAAAATTTGATTGTTCAGGATTTGTAAATTACTTATTTCTGAATGCAGGGGTAAAAATACCGCGCA
>JAKANJ010000032.1 GCA_021823825.1 bacterium
GCCATAATCACGCCAGCTGCGAGGTGAAGATTGATGTACTGTTTCCAAAGTCCGCGCACGGTGAGTACGGTAGAAGCCACAATAAAGTATGCAAACAAATGGAAGTAGGTAACGACACCTTCCATGCGCTCAAAGTTTGACCAAAAACTTTTTACTGGATTCGCGCCAAAAATTGCCGAAACAACAATGACCGCAAGAAGCGCAACAAACGACCAAAATATGTACCCCTTCTTTGGACGGTACGCCGGGTCAATGACCGCAAGAACGATCCAGGCAGAAAACATTATTTCTACCACGATGCGGAACGCAAAGTTCTTACCAACGATAAAGGGGAAAAATGTTGTGTTCCCTAAAACAATAAATGGGATAAATGGCACGAGCACGAAACCCAAAAAAACCACGGCGTTTGCCAACACTTTATGTAAATTCATAGTGCTTCTATCCTAACATAGGCAAGAAAAAAGCTCCATTCTCTGCACACTATTACCGAAATCCCACCCCCTAATATATACGCCATGGCGTATATATTAGGGGGTGGGATTTTACACTTTAATAATAAGTGCATGATGCATACATCATATATAGAAAGAACAATCCGTAAGTTTTGACCAAATATTCGCCTATGCTAAACTACAAAAATGAAAAAAGCACTGATTACGGGCATTACGGGGCAAGACGGCTCATACCTTGCAGAGCTACTATTAGAAAAAGGATATGAGGTGCATGGGATGATCCGCCGCTCAAGCACCTTCAATACTTCTCGCATCGAACACCTCTATCAAGACCCTCATAACAAAGGAGTAAAATTCCACCTCCACTTTGGTGATCTTTCAGACAGCAGCAACATCAATAGAATACTTGAAAAGATTAAACCCGATGAGATCTATCATCTCGGCGCACAGAGTCACGTTCGTGTGAGTTTTGATATTCCAGAATACACTGCTGATGTAACAGGTCTTGGGACGCTTAGACTTCTTGACGCTATTCGCGAGACAGGAATAAAAACAAAATTTTATCAAGCATCATCAAGCGAGATGTTCGGCAAGGCAGCAGAGATACCACTCAAAGAGACAAGTCCTTTCCATCCTCGTTCCCCGTACGGTTGCGCAAAGGTCTATGGGTACTGGATAACAAGAAATTATCGAGAGTCGTATGGGTTATTTGCGACAAACGGCATTCTATTTAATCATGAGTCACCAAGACGTGGAGAAACTTTCGTTACCAGAAAAATAACCCAGGGCCTCGTGCGAATAAAACTTGGCAGGGCAGAAAAACTTTTCCTCGGAAACCTAGATGCCAAGCGAGACTGGGGCTATGCAAAGGACTTTGTATACGGGATGTGGCTAATGCTTCAGTACGATAAACCCGATGATTTCATCCTCGCAACCAACGAGACACACAGTGTACGTGAGTTTGCAGAAGAGGCCGCAAAACATCTTGGTTTCAATCTTATTTGGAAAGGAAAAGGTATCAACGAAAAAGGCATAGACAAGAAAACGGGAAAAGTCATCATCGAAATTGATCCCAAATATTTCCGACCAGCAGAAGTTGATGTTCTCCTCGGCGACTACTCAAAAGCAAAAAAACTTCTCGGCTGGAAACCAAAAACAAAATTTAAGGAGCTCGTAAAACTAATGACCGAAGCAGACCTTGTAGCAGAAATGGCTCTTGAGAAATAGCGCGGTACCCAACTATGCAAAAACCATTCCCCCTTGAGAAATACCGAGAACTGCTCGATACCACACCAGTCTGTACAGTTGACGTACTTTTCTTTAACCACGACAAAACAAAAACACTGCTTTTCAAGAGAACAAACAAACCGGTCAAAGGTGTCTACTTCTCAATCGGCGGGCGCCTATTGAAAGGAGAAAAAATTGTTGACGGCGCCGTACGTCAGGCTATGCGGGAGACGGGCGTACGGGTAAAAAAATCTGCGCTTGTTTTTGGCGGTGTTCAGGAAGAAATCCACAAAACATCAATATTTAAAGGTGTATCTTACCATGCTGTAGACATCTTCTATGGCTACATACTCGACAAACAAGAGATTAAGCTAGATAATCAACACAGCGACTTCCGGTGGTTTTCTGTTTCCGATAAAACACTTCACCCTCTTATCAAATCAAAGATTAAAAGCATCTTAAAAGCATATGGAAAAAAACTCTAAAATTTTTGTTGCAGGGCATCGTGGGCTTGTTGGTTCGGCAATCGTGCGTGCACTTCAAAAAGATGGATTCAAAAATCTTCTCTTAAAAACAAAGAGTGAGCTTGACCTCACCAGCCAGCAGGCAGTTAACGTTTTTTTTGAAAGAGAAAAGCCTGAGTATGTTTTTTTGTCCGCCGCAAAAGTTGGAGGAATTATGGCGAACAAAACCTACCCTGCTGAATTTATTTACCAAAACCTTGCCATTGAAACAAACATTATCAATGCCGCAAAGAATAACAATGTTAAGAAACTTTTGTTTTTAGGAAGCTCCTGTATCTACCCCCGCATGTGCCCTCAGCCAATCAAGGAAGAGTATCTTTTGACCAGTGAGCTCGAACCAACCAACAAGGCATACGCGCTTGCAAAAATCGCCGGTATCGTAATGTGCCAGTCATACCACGAGCAGTATGGAAGCAACTTTATTTCTCTCATGCCGACCAACCTCTACGGCACAGGAGACAACTTTGATCTCAACAATTCGCACGTTCTGCCTGCGATGATTCGCAAATTTCACGAAGCAAAGATCAAGAACGACGCCAGCGTGACCCTCTGGGGAACCGGAAGAGTGATGCGCGAGTTTCTCCACGTAGACGACCTTGCCAATGCCTGCCTGTATCTGATGCAGAATTATAACGAGCCCGATGTAGTAAACGTAGGGACGGGCGAAGACGTTACCATAAAAGAGCTCGCAGAAAAGATACAACATGTGGTAGGATATTCCGGCACTATCAATTGGGATACGTCAAAGCCCGATGGAACACCACGAAAGTTGCTTGATGTAAGCAAGCTCCACAACCTCGGCTGGAAACATACAATTTCGCTTGACGACGGACTCGCCTCAACATACGAGTGGTATAAGAAAAATTATGAGTAAAGTTACTGTTATAAAACCAAAAAAAACCGTAAGTATTGATGATCTCAAAGAAATATGGGCCTTCAAAGAGCTCCTCTATTTTTTTGTATGGCGTGATTTGAAAGTACGCTACAAGCAGACAGCTGTGGGCGTTCTATGGGCAATCTTTCAGCCTTTTATGGCAATGGTTGTTTTCAGTGTCATTTTTGGTGGATTAGCGCATATGCCGTCAGACGGCGTCCCCTATCCTATCTTTGTTTATAGCGGTCTTCTCTTTTGGCAATTTTTCTCATCCTCCCTTTCTGATGTAAGTAATAGCCTCATCGCCAATCAGTCGATTGTCACAAAAGTGTATTTCCCGAGGCTTCTCCTTCCTATCGCCGCAATCGCAACAAACCTTGTAGACTTTTTTGTCGCGTCCGCCGTGCTTCTCGGCCTTATGTTCTATTACGGCTTTCTCCCCCACCTTACTGGACTCCTCATCATCCCGGTCCTCCTTTTTATTTCCTTCCTCGCTTCGCTCGGAGGCGGACTATTCCTCGCTTCCATCAACGTAAAATATCGCGACGTGCGCTATGTGCTTCCCTACTTCCTGCAAATGCTTCTCTTTATTACTCCCGTTATTTATCCTGCTAGCATCGCGGGCAAATATTCCTGGATACTCGCAATCAATCCGATGACAGGCGTCATCAAAGCGGCACGCGCCGCAATCTTGGGAACCGAACCCGTCAACTGGCTACTCCTTGAACTCTCACTTATCGCTGTCGCGGTCTTGCTCACAATCGGCGTTACCACGTTTAAAAAGATGGAACGTTATTTTGCAGATATCATTTAGATACGAATGGGTGCAAACAGATACACGAATGGATACGAATAGAAACGGATATGAAAAAAGATTTTGACCTATGGAACACAATAAAAAGAAGGCTTCATGAAAATGAGGCGCAAAAACTTTACCATACGAGAGAAATTTGGTGGTGTTCACTTGGTACAAATATTGGGTTCGAACAAGACGGAGAGGGCGCAGAATACCAAAGACCTGTGCTAATTCTAAAAGGGCTAAGCAAAAATACTTGTCTTGTAATACCTCTTACGACCTCATCGCTCAAGCATCCGATGCGTATACCCATAGGAGTAGTGGGCAAAAAAGATGCTGCAGCAATTATTTCACAAATGCGTGTTGTTGACACAAGACGGCTGATAGACAAAGTAGAAGTTTTAGATAAAAATATCTTTGAGACGATAAGAAAAGCCGTCAAAGATATGCTTTGACGGCTTTTCTACTTTTCTCCCCGCTTTCGCAGGGCAAGCCCGAAGGCACTTATAAGGATAGTGTACAATATCATAAGAAAAATGCAAGCACCCATGTCAACGATATATGGACGCAGCCAGATACACGAATGACAGCGAATATAATGCAAGATGAACACAGGAACAAGGTAGTAAGCGAAAAAGTGCTCTATCCTGAATTGTCCTATCTAGTGACAGGAATACTGTTTGATACGCAAAATGCGCTAGGCCGATATGCCAAAGAAAAGCAATATGGGGACTTAATTGAAACAAAGCTCAAAGAGTCCAAAATCTCCCACAAAAGAGAGCTCTCCATAGGAGATTCAGGAAATATTTTAGACTTTATCGTAGATGACAAAATTGTGCTAGAGTTAAAGGCGTCTAGGGTTATCACGGGAGATAACTACCGGCAAATACAAAACTACCTGCAACAGACCCAGCTAAAGCTCGGCTTGCTCGTAAACTTCCGAAATAAGTACTTAAAACCTATACGTGTCATTCGTATAGATTCGTAACCATTCGTAGTTTGTATATTTATTCGTATGTCTAAACCAATTATTGAAGTAAAAAATATCGGCAAGCGGTACAACATCACGCACCAGCAGGGCGGGTATGTTGCTTTTCGCGATATCTTTGCGAACGTTCTCCGCAATCCGTTCAAATTTGCAAAACACAAAGCAAAGAAAATGGTCGGTTTGGAAAAGAACGAAGAATTCTGGGCATTGAAAAATGTAAGCTTTGACGTAGCAGAGGGAGAAGTCGTCGGCATTATCGGCGGAAATGGAGCCGGTAAATCTACCTTGCTTAAAATACTATCTGGCATCACTCCCCCAACCGAGGGCGAGATCATAATGCGCGGGAACGTCGCTTCCCTGCTTGAGGTCGGCACCGGCTTCCACCCAGAGCTTACAGGGCGCGAAAATATATTTCTCAACGGCGCGATCCTTGGAATGACCAAGAAAGAAATCGTAAAGAAATTTGATGCAATCGTTGCTTTTTCGGGAGTAGAAAAATTTTTGGATACACCAGTAAAACACTACTCAAGCGGTATGTATGTCCGCCTCGCCTTTTCTGTGGCAGCGCATATGGAACCAGACGTTCTTATTGTAGATGAAGTCCTCGCTGTCGGCGACGCCGAGTTCCAGAAGAAATGTATGGGCAAGATGGAGGAAGTAACAGAAAAAGAAGGACGCACTATTCTATTTGTAAGCCACAATTTGGATGCCATTCAGCAATTGTGCAAGAGAACGATTTTGCTTGAAAATGGAGAAATAGTTGAAGAAGGCGAAACACGACAGGTTATTGAGCGCTACTTGCTAAAAAACAACAAACTCAAAACAACGGAATGGGAGGCATCAAAAAAACATGGTAATGCATACTTTTCTCCAACCCGTATGTATCTTGGTGACAATAAAGGAAATGTTATTACTTCTGCAGTAGATAATCTAACAGAAAAATATATTTACATTGAGGCAGATATTGATATACCAGACCCAACGGTATGTGCAGCTTATGGATTATATTCTGAAAACAACCAGGTGGTCTATTGGTCGTCCCAATTTGACACAAAAAAAGAGGACTGGGTGAAGACAACTGCTGGGAAAAATATACTTAGAAGCGAGATACCTAAAAGGCTACTGAATGAAGGAACTTATCGAATTGAACTTATAGTGTCACATCAAAATCAACCCTGGATAATCAGACCAAACTCGGAAAATCCTACGCTTTTTTTCACAATACAGGGAAACATGAGTGATTCTACGTATTCAACTGGACCAAGAGATGGTTTACTAGCGCCCATTTTAAAGTGGGAAAAAATTAAATGAAATGTGGAGAATGAGCATGATTTATTAAAATAATTAAGTTTGAAAAAATATTTATGAATTTATTACGCAAGCTGTGGACAAGGGTTAAAAGCGTTAAGAAGTATTTTTCTAAACCACTTGAAGATTTTACTCAGTCACCCGACTATTTTAGGGCTTACCGCTCCTTTGCGTCCGAAAAAGAATTCGAACGGTTTCCTGGTGGCTGGATATATAAAGGGCAAAAATATCCTGATTAC
>JAKANJ010000033.1 GCA_021823825.1 bacterium
TAATCTGGTGGTTCATCGGAGAGGAAACACCTGATCTCATTCCGAACTCAGCAGTTAAGCTCTCTTGAGGCGATGATACTCGAAAGGGGAAAGTAGCTTGCCGCCAGGTTAAAGTATTCAATCTTTAGAAAAAGCGCCACGCACTATTTAGTGCGTGGCGCTTTTTCTATAGTGCAAACTTTGCTATGATGGTAACAATGGATTGGGCAAGAAAAAGAAGGACTCTTTATATACTTGTTTTTGTTGCTATTGGGCTTTTGATTGTTTCCTATCCCATCTATCGGATTGCAACTCCTGCACCAACATGTTTTGACCAAAAGCAAAATGGCGACGAAACAGGCGTGGACTGTGGTGGTTCATGCGCGGCTTCTTGTCTCACCAACATAAAACCCCTCAATGTTGTTTGGGCCAAGGCATTTTATCTGAGCGGCTCATCGTATGACCTTGGTGCCTATATTGAGAACCCAAACGCATCCTCGGGTGTAAAAGTTGCACGCTACACATTTCAGGTTTCTGATAACGGTGGCAATATACTATTGGAAAAAACGGGAACTACGCAGATTCCACCAGGGTCTGGTTTCATCCTCTTTAACCCTCATGTAGCTATCAATGGGAGCCCTGACCGGGTGAACGTTACTTTTAATCAAGACGACCTTACTCATTGGGTGAAAGCAGTGGCAGCCCCCTCTACTGTCACGACAAAAAATCAAAGCCTCACCAATACGGACACGTCTCCACGCTTTGATGCGACGCTTGTCAATACGGACACAGCAAACGATGTTGGTAGTCTTACTCTTACTGCAATCATTTATGACGCGCTCCATCATCCTGTGGCGATCTCTCAAACACATGTTGATTCCGTTCCAATGGGTGGGACACAGGATATTTTTTTCACTTGGCCAAATCGTTTTAGCAAGCACGTTGGCGGGAGTATCTGTACAACACCAGTGGATACGGTACTCGTCTTTGATCGTTCGGGTAGCATGGACAATGGGGGCACTCCTCCAGAGCCACTTACGAGCGCAAAAAATGCCGCGGATACCTATATTGATACTGCAGATGTCGTAGACAAAATCGGGCTTGTTTCTTTCGCTACAACGGCCTCAAACCCGATTGACCAAATGCTTTCGCTCGATCATGACGCGGTAAAAAACAGCACTGATGCCATCCAGGTGGCAAAAGGTTCTGTCCAGTATACCGACCTCGGTGATGCACTTGCATCTGCAGCGAATGAGCTACAAAGCATTCGGCATTCAAAAGATGCAAAATCGGTCATTGTTGCATTAACAGATGGTGTTGCAAATAGGCCGTTAAATCCTTCAAATGCAAGCGACAAGACATATGCGGCGACCTTTGCTGCACAGATTGCGGCAAGCGCACGTTCTGCAGGTATAGAAATTTATACCATCGGCCTTGGAAAGGATATTAATGAATCGTTCCTCCAAAACCAAATCGCCACAGATCCTGCACATTATTTTAAAGCACCAACAGCTGCCGATTTAGTGGGTGCATATAAAACAATATCGGAAAGTATCTGTAAACAGGAAGGTTTTATAACCGATATCATTGTTACCCCACGTACCGCGTTTGCACAATAGTTTGACTCAAAACGGGGAAGTTTGATATACGTTTATTCTCTCAAGCGATGTTGCCGTGTCGGTAAAATTGGCATAGTATGGTAGTCTGTGCTCAATATGAAAGGAATTAGCCTTGTCCGCGAAGTATTTTCTCGTAAAACGTCCATTGACTGGGTGCTTCTTCTTTCTGCCTCTGCAATAGTCATTTTTGGTCTCATAACGATGAATGCGTTCGTTGGGCAGAACATGTTTTTCCAGAAACAACTGCTTTCGTTTGCTGTTGCCCTCGGTGCATTTTTTCTTGCTACGCGTGTTGATACCGATGTATTGAAACGAACAAATGTCCTTGTTTGGCTTTTTTCAATTATTATATTTTTGCTAATGATTCTCTTTGCTATCGGGCATATTTCCCGAGGTGCGCAGAGCTGGTTCCGTGTTGGGTTGTTTGCATTTCAGCCAGCAGACGCAATGAAGCTTATTTTGATACTCGTCTTATCAAAGTATTTTTTACTTCGGCATGTGGAAATTGCCCACTTTCGTCATATTATTGTGTCTGGAATATACACAATGATCCCGTTTGTCCTTGTACTTTTACAACCTGCTTTTGGGTCGGCGATAACAATTTTTCTTATTTGGTTCGGCATGATTCTCGTTTCTGGTGTTTCAAAAAAACACCTAGCCGTGGTTTTTCTTATTGGCGCCACGGCCTTTGCTGGGCTTTGGATCGGCGTTCTCCGCCCATATCAGAAGAATCGTATTTTGACGTTTGTGCATCCGCTGTCTGACATCCATGGAACAGGGTACAACGCGTACCAGTCAACGATTGCAGTTGGCTCTGGTCAAATTATTGGAAAAGGAGTCGGCTATGGAACTCAGTCTCGTTTGTTGTTTCTCCCTGAATACCAAACGGACTTTATTTTTTCAGCGTTTGCAGAGGAGTGGGGGTTTATTGGTGTTGTTATCCTTTTCGGTCTTTTCGCTGTTCTTATTGGTCGTATTTTGTACATTTCACTTCACGGAGCGACAAACTTTGAAGTGCTGTATGGGGCGGGTGTCGCCATACTTATTATTTCAAACTTCTTTGTTAATATTGGAATGACTATCGGACTTTTGCCCGTTACGGGGGTTCCGGTGCCATTTATGAGCTATGGCGGATCGCATATTCTTATAGAGTTTATTGCACTTGGGCTCTTGGTTAGTATGAAAAAGAGCGCTCGGCCTGCTCACCCTAGCGCTCTTAGTAACGAATTCTTGGGAGTATAAAACTACAACGTTGCAGCTGTTGTGGGATCGCTTGAAACTTGCACAGCGCTGGTGGGGCGTACCGGGTCATAGAATGGGTTCGTTGCCGTTGGGTACGTTCCCTCAATAGCGCAATAAGAGAGAAGCTTAAAATGCGTACCGTTAACTGAATTATAAAGGAAAGCGCGGTAAGTCCCGCCAGCACACGATGGATTAATGCCTCCCAATGGGTCACGGGGAAGTACTGGTATCATTTTTGCTGCTACGAGCCCAGGAATCCAATTGCCACCATTATTAGAAAATGATCCTCCTGGTTCCGATCCAAACCAACCACCGCCAGTGACTGGGTATGATCCGTTCTCTGAGTAGTAACGATTAATCGCTGTTCGCAGTTGTACGAGTTCTGAGTAGCGAACAGTGTCACGAGTCTTTAAACGAGCTGATTGAACCGAGGAGATAACAACAGCGGAGAGGACAGCAATGATAGAGATAACGACAAGAAGCTCTACTAGCGTAAAGCCCTTTTTGCCTAGAGGCGTCGTCTGGTTTGTTTTTTCTTTAATCATCATCATTATTGTTGTGTTGCGTCGTTTTGCACTTGCTGCGGTGACTGCATCGCCTGCAGTTCTTTTATCTGAGCAGCCTCCTGAGCTGGGTCCATGTTATTTGAAGCCTTGTCGCTTACAATACCTGCGTAGATAAAGATGGCGACACCAAAAAATAGTGCAGCAACTCCAAGGAGAACAACACTTGCCGCGGTTGGGTCTGTCACACCTATTTTCCCAAGCAACGCATAAAGAGGGGAGTTCTTTAGTCGTGTCTGTTCAGCTTTCGCTTCAAGATGTTGCTGAGTTTGCGTATTATCAATATCGAATTCAACTCCTTCCATTAGTTACAGTATAAATCATGACTATTTTTTGTAAAGCTCCGCAGTCTGCGCAACTACAGAATCGGTAGAAAACTCTCCAAGAACTTTTGCGTGGAGTGCTACAGCAAGCCTTGTTGCTAGAGAGGGTGAATCAACAATGCGTTGCATTGCATTGCGAATTGTGTCGGATGATCGTGGCGAAACAAGAAGCCCTGTTTTTTCGTTCTCAATTATTTCAGGAATTCCCCCAACCCGTGAAGCTACTACAGGGAGAACAGCAAATCCTGCTTCCAGAAGAACATAACCAAACGCTTCGGTTATTGAGGGGAGGAGAAACATGTCAAAAGCGGGCATATATCGAGCGGCATCTGGTTCAAATCCAGAAAGGATAACAGACGCATCCAGATCGCTTGCGCGAATTTGATTCTCCAGCGCAGTATATTCTTGTCCCGAGCCGACGATAATAAGTACTACTTTTTTTTGGATATCACTATCGTGCATGGCCTCAATGGCGTATGAAATTCCCTTATTTTTATGAAGCTCTGCTACGATGCCGACCCACGCACGGCTATCATCGTGAAGTTTTGAATTTTTTGCCAAAAAGTGTTCACGTGCCGACCTCTTTTCAAGAATCGTTTTTTCTTTTGATATGGGGAGATGCATTACGATAACTTTTTTTCTCATACCCCAAGCAGGTGCCTTTTTTGCGACAGCATCGGAGACGGCAATCGTTATGTCTGAAAGCGCAATGGTCATGAAGGCAGCAAGCTTAATAAAAAGACGCGCAATAATTGGGCGGTCTTCGTTAAATGCCCACCCGTGTGCAGTAAAAATGATGCGTGGTATTCCCGCAATGCGCGCCGCAATAGAGCCAAGGCTTCCTATCTTAGAGCTATTCAAGTGGACTGCATCAGGGTGCTCGTTCCTCATAGTGCGGATAAGGTCGCGAAAAGCAGAAAAGTCGCGAAATGGGTTAATGTCTCGCTCAAGAGAAGGAAGGTTTATTACCTGGATATGTGCATCTCGAAGTTTTTCAGCAAGAAGCCCATTACCCCCTAATGCTACGATAGGCACAAAATATTTTTTATCAATATTTGTTGCGAGCTCATAAACATATTTTTGTGCTCCGCCCCAATTAGACTTAGTAATGATAAACAATACTTTTAACTTTTGTTCAGAATTTTTCATAGCACGGCAAGTCGGTGTTGCAATATCTGTGCTGGAATTATACCCTATTTATGCTAGGATTGTACAAAATGACTAGTTTGAATAGGCGTGAACCTATTATCTTGTTTGTCGGGGACCTGTTGGCGTTTTCCGCGGCGCTTTTTTTGTCGCTTACTGTCCGATATGGGCGATTCCCCTCAGCGGCACTACTTAAGCTGCACCTTGCCCCCTTTGCCACACTTTTCTTATTGTGGACTCTGGTATTTTTTATTGCTGGCCTCTACGAAAAACACACCCTTGTTTTTAAAGGGAAACTTCCCGTTCTCATATTCAACACACAGATTGCAAACAGCTTGCTCGCCGTTCTTTTCTTTTACATGATTCCATTTTTTGGGATAACCCCCAAAACAGTACTTTTGATCCATCTAGTTATTTCATTTATTCTCGTGGTGGTATGGCGCGTAGTGCTTGTTCAATATTTTGGATTTCGCCATCGTGAACGAGCAATCCTCATTGGGGCTGGTGTTGAGATGAAGGAACTGAAAGATGAGGTGAATGGAAACGAACGATACAATCTTATTTTTATTTCATCGGTGGATCTTGACCATATAGATGGGATTGCCTTTCAGGAGGAGATAATTGAGAAAGTGTACAGTGAGCGAGTGACCTCGATAGTGATAGATCTGAAACACGAAGAAGCGATGAAGATCTTACCCTCGCTTTATAATCTTATTTTTTCTAATGTTCGCTTCCTTGATATGCACAAGGTATATGAAGAGGTTTTTGACCGCGTCCCTCTTTCTTTGGTGGGATACAGTTGGTTTCTTGAAAATATCTCTTTCTCGTCACATACAATGTATGACACGCTGAAGCGGGCGATGGACATCGCGATTGGTGGTATTTTGGGTCTCGTGTCACTTGTTGTATACCCATTTGTCATTGTTGCAATAAAAATTGAAGATAAGGGACCCATTTTTATTATTCAAGACCGCATTGGTCAAGGGAATCGCAAAATAAAACTATTGAAATTTCGCAGTATGAAGGGTAGTGATGGTGGTGTCTGGCTGACTGAAGGGGATACGCGGGTGACACGCGTCGGGCATTTCTTGAGGCGTTCACGGATTGATGAACTGCCTCAGCTATGGAATGTTGTTCGGGGAGATATATCACTTATTGGACCGCGCCCTGATATTGTTGATTTAGGCAAAAAACTTACACAAGAGCTTCCCTACTACACCGTTCGGAACCTTATCAAACCAGGACTCTCTGGATGGGCTCAGCTTAA
>JAKANJ010000034.1 GCA_021823825.1 bacterium
TCTTAATAGTTTTGAAGTGTTAAAAATTATAAGAAGTGAAAAATTGGTACCAAATACGAAGATTATTGTTTTTTCTACAGCAAAAAGGGAGACTTCCGACGAGGAAAGTCGCGCGCTCGGCATAAACAAATATTTGTCTAAAGTAACCACGACCCCGTCACAGCTCGTCCAGGAGGTGAGGGCAATGCTAGACTCTACAACTTCGCCTATTCATTAATATTTTATAATTTATTCATTCATGTCATCACTTAACTACAGAGAGCAACTTGAAACTTTGGTCATGCGCGCTCTTTCTGACGGAGCCTCAGATATTCATCTTGCTGCTGGGCGCTATCCAACATTCCGAACTTCGGGGAACCTTGTTCCTCTTATGAATCTTCCTGTTCTTACGGCTGATGACACAATGGCTCTCTTGACCGAGCTCGTCACTCCTGAGCTCAAAGAGCGATTTATTGCAGAAAGACAAGTGGATTTTTCCTATGATTTTTATGGAAAGGGTCGTTTCCGCGGGAACGCATTTTTCCAAAAAAACGCTGTTGGTATAGCGCTCCGTGCAATTCCGGTAAAGATTAAAAGCATTGCCGACCTAAACCTTCCTCCCATTCTTGAAATTTTTACAAGAAAGAAGCAAGGGTTCTTTCTTGTCGTTGGACCAGTCGGCCAAGGGAAGTCTACAACGCTTGCATCCATGGTTGATCTAATTAACCATGAGCGCTCTGAGCACATCATCACCATTGAGGATCCCATGGAGTACCTGTTTCTTTCCAATAAATCAATTGTTGATCAACGCGAAGTTGGTATTGATACCAAAACTTTTAAGACAGGGCTGGAAGCTGCTTTCCGCGAAGATGTAAACGTGATCATGATCGGTGAAATGAGAGACTTTGAAACGATATCAACCGCAGTGACTGCGGCCGAAACAGGGCACTTGGTGCTCTCCACGCTCCACACAAACAATGCATCTCAGACTATTGACCGAATCATTGACTCATTTCCCGCGGAGCAACAGTCACAAATCCGCGTTCAGTTGGCGGGTAGCCTTATTGGAATTTTTTCACAACGTCTTGTTCCAAGAATTTCTGGCGGTCTTATTCCTGCCTACGAATTGCTCATAAATAACACGGCTGTCTCGCATATTATTCGCGAAGGACGCACTAACGAAGTTGATATTGTTATAGAAACTGGAACGAAAGATGGTATGATTGATATGAACCGAAGCCTCTCAGACCTCGTTCAGAAGGGAGAAATTACGCTTGAAAATGCTATCGCATATTCTTTCAATCCAAAAGGTCTCAAGCGGCTCCTGCAATCTTAATAGAAATTAACAGTACTTCACCATTATGCTTTTCAAATACAAAGCAGTCACCAAGACAGGAGGAGAGACCATCGGAGACATCGAAGCACAAAGCAAAGATGCGGCAATTAACGCGCTCCAAAGAAGTGGTCTCGTCGTTGTTTCAGTGCAGGATTCATCGGAAAAAAGCATACTAAATCTCAACTTCAATATTTTTAACAGGATTTCGCCAAAAGATATTGCGGTTATCTCGCGTCAGATTGCAACACTTTTGGGAGCCCACGTCCCCGCACTTAAGACATTTCGTTTTATAGCCACCGAGTCAGAAAACCCACTGGTTTCAAAAACCTTTATCCAAATATCTGATGACATTCAAAACGGTATTTCTATTTCTGACGCACTAGCAAAGCACCCGCTGGTATTTTCAGATTTCTATGTGAACATGGTTCGCGGAGGGGAGGAGTCGGGAGGGCTTTCAGAGACGTTTGTCGCGCTCGCTGAACAACTAGAACGTTCTTCTGAGCTTGTGAGCAAAGTTCGTGGGGCTTTGATTTACCCTATTTTCGTTTTTGTTGTGTTCTTTGTCGTGATGATCCTCCTCCTTACCCTTGTAGTTCCACAGCTTGCGGATATCATTACGCAAAGCGGTCAGGCCGTGCCTGTATATACGACGATGGTCATTGGCCTGAGCTCACTCCTTATTCATTACGGTTTCTTCATCCTCATGGTTGTTGTGGCGTCATTATTTTTAGTATGGCGCTACCTTTTGAAAGCGGATTTTATCCAGCGTGGCAAACTTTGGATTCCTGTTATCGGAAAGCTTTATCGCATGCTGTATCTTATGCGTATCGCTGACAACATGAACGTGATGCTTGCAAACGGCATTTCAATGGTACGGTCACTGGAAATTACGGCAAAAGTCGTTGACGATCGAGTCTACCAAGGGATACTTTTGGAGTCGCTTGCTTCAGTAAAAGGGGGAGCCCCGTTTTCGGCTACTCTTGAGGGACGAAAAGAAATTCCCAATATGATGGTTCAAATGATAAAGGTTGGAGAGGAGACAGGAGAAATGGCAGTGCTTTTGCAAAAAGTTGCAGTGCTTTACCAGCACGAGGTTACTGAGTCCATTGGTGCTGTTATTTCGCTTATTGAGCCTGCGATGATTGTTGCTCTCGGTCTCGGGGTCGGCATTGTTTTTGCTTCCGTTCTTATCCCTGTTTACCAAATTGCAGGAAGCGTATAGGAGAATCTTTCAAAATAAAGTTATACACTCTTGTGCTCGTAATCGTGTGAGTGGTATAATAAACACGTGTAGGCACTGGAGAGAGGGCGGTCTATGGCCATACCGCTCTCCTCAAAACATACACAACAAGGATTATAAGATTAACGTTCTCGGTTTAAATTATTTATGAAACAAAAAGGTTTTACATTGATTGAACTTCTCGTCGTGATTGCCATCATTGGTATTCTCGCTACGATTGTTCTCGCATCTCTCAACTCAGCTCGCGTAAAAGCAAACGATGTTGCAGTTAAATCAAACCTCGACAACGCACGCGCTCAGGCAGAGCTTTTCTATGATTCAAACAGCCAAAGCTATTTGACTGTTTGTTCAGCAGCGGGCGGCATCTCACAGATGGTTACTGGAGCAAATGCACAGGGTGGATCGTCTGGCACAGCTGTCTCCAACGTTGCCACGACAGCCGCATCAGCTACACAGGCTGTTTGCCATGATTCAGCAGCAGGATGGGCAGCTCAGGTACCACTTAAGAGCGACAGCACCCAGAGTTGGTGTGTTGACAACACGGGGGTTTCTAAACAGGAGCCAAGTGCGACAGGTCTTCCTGCCAGCGCATTCAAGTGTGCTTAGTTATTGTTTTGATTTAAATTTACAAAACCACCGAATGCCTCATGGTGTTTGGTGGTTTTGTTTATGGTATAATTTAAAAAATGAAAAGCTTGAAACAAAAAGGTTTTACATTGATTGAACTTCTCGTCGTGATTGCCATCATTGGTATTCTCGCTACGATTCTTTTAGGTGATCTGAGTACGGCCCGCTTAAAGGCAGTCGACGTTGCGATTAAAGGTAATCTAGATGGTGCTCGCACTGCCGCAACTCTCTACTATGACAACAATGGGGGAGATTATACGGGAGTTTGCACATCATCTTCGGGAATTGCTCCAGCAATCGCAAGCGCTATTGCAGCCGGATCTCCTTCAACGCCCGTGTGTAACGAGTCTGCGAATGCATGGGCGCTTGAGGCACAGCTTAAGCTTGTTCCGACAGATTATTGGTGTGTAGACTCTACTGGCACTTCTACCGCTACGACAATTGCACCGCTCTCAGGAACAGTCTGTATATAGTTCTCCTAAGGAATATCCCTATATTTATGGTGAAATGTGTCTTTATGTTAAAATAGCTCCATGGCATTTCTTGTTATTCTCGGGGTTTTTATTTTTGGTGCGATTATTGGGAGCTTTCTTAACGTTGTTATTTACCGATACAACAGCAGTGTCTCGCCACTTACTGGGCGTTCTCATTGTTTTTCGTGTGGAAAGGTTTTGTCGCCTTTGGAACTTATCCCAATCGTAAGTTTTTTGCTTTCAAAGAGAAGGTGCGCAGGATGTGGTGTGCGAATTTCTTGGCAATATTTTATTGTTGAGGTTCTCACGGGCATTACTTTTGTACTTATTTTTTTGTTAAATAAGCCAATAGTTGAAACAGCATTCCTCCTGGCAATTTTTTCAACGCTTATCGTTATTGCCGTTTATGATCTACGACATCAAATTATCCCCGATGGGCTCGTTGCTCTTTTTGCAGTTCTCGGCATTCTGAATTTTTTATTTGCAATGGGGTTTACCGGGCTTACCCAGCCTCCTTTTCTGTGGATGTTGGCTGCAGGACCATTGCTGTTTTTACCCTTTTGGATTTTGTGGTTTGTCTCTCGAGGGCAGTGGCTTGGTCTCGGTGACGGGAAGCTCGCATTGGGAATTGGTTGGTTTTTGGGCATGAGTCTTGGTGCCACTGCAATCATTTTAGCCTTTTGGATTGGTGCGGGGCTTGCTATCCTTATGATGGGACTGCAAAAAGTTTTTAAGCATAGCCATTATTTTGGGGGTAGCAGACTCTCCATGCAAAGCGCTATCCCATTTGGGCCACTTCTCATTCTCGCCGTTTTCATTGTATACTTTATGCAGGTTAATTTTTTCGCCCAGGCGGGTATCTTCTATCTCTCCCTATGATTCGTCATAAACAAAATAAAGGGTTTACGGTCATTGAACTCCTGGTGGTTCTTTCCATAATGACAGCAATCACGGGCATTGTTCTTGTAAACTATCGAGGTTATGGGGCAAATGCAGTATTTGCAAATGCTTCAGAAGATCTTGTTCTTGCGCTTCGTGAAGCGCAGGTGTATGGGGTAGGAGTAAAGGGGAGTACCGGGTGCACTACCGGGTCACCGTTTGACTGCGGTTATGGGGTATATTTTTCAACCATTTCATCAAATGGAATAATCATCTTTGCTGACAACAACGGAAATAGTATATACGATGCGGGGGTGGACAACATTGTTCAAAAGATCAACTGGCAGCCCTCGATCAACATTACCAGTGTTTCGTGTAATGGCGGCGCGTGCGGCGGAAACGTCATGAGTGTTACCTTCAAGAGGCCGAATCCTTCTGCGATAATCCACGATTCTGGAGCAACTTCCTACAACACGGGGAAAATTACCATCTCTGATGGAACGAAAACAAGTTTTGTGCAGATAACAAGTGCGGGACAAATTTCTCTTCAATAATATGACCTATACGTTTTACAAAAAAAACAATAGCCATGCGCATAGGTACCGTTTTATCCGTGGCAAAGCGGGATTTACCCTTATTGAGATGCTGGTTTCCCTGAGTCTTTTTACGGTTGCATTTTTTATTGCCACCAGCGCGTTTCTTTCGGTAGTCAATGCAGACAGGAAATCTCGCGGAACACGCATTGCAACGGACAATCTCAACCTTATGCTTGAAGATATGTCCCGAAAAATAAAAACAGGGTCGTCCTACAGCTGTGGAGGAAATCCTGGCGTCGCTGATTGTTCTACACCACAGAGTGTCTTTGCTTTTACGGACCAGAATAATGTGCGCACCATATACAAACGAGGTGTTGGTTTTGGGGCAATTACCGCGGGCACCGCGGCTAGTGGGTGCGGTCCAGGTGCTGGCTATAAGTCAACGCAGGGGTGCGTTCTTCGCTCAGATGGAGGCGCTGCATTTTTACCGAGCACAAGTCCTGAAATTGACATAACCAACCTTAGTTTCTACGTGTCTGGGAGCGCTCCATGGCCTGATACCAGACAACCAGTAACTGTTGTAAGTATAGATGGCTCGCTGGGCTCCCAGGCATCAGCACAGGTCGATTTTAAAATTCAGACAGCGATAACGCAACGTTCTTATGACCATTAATCATTTTAAAATAACAGATGTTCTGACGAATAAGAGTAAAAATGGCTTTACTCTTATAGAGGCGCTTGTCGCAATCGCTATACTTTTGATTGTTGTCGTTGCCCCAATCTCGCTTATCGGAGACTCTCTTCACAAACTGTGGTATGCACGGGATGAAGCGCTTTCTGTGAACCTCGCTCAAGAGGGGATAGAAATGGTTAGGCAGGTTCGCGACTCAAATATGCTTTCTGGATCGCCATGGCTTACCAATCTTGCAGACGGGACCTATAAGGTAGATGTTGCCAATTTTACGGCAGGTGGCGCTCCCAGTACTGTAGTCATTCCTTGTCCGTCATGCGGACCGCTACA
>JAKANJ010000035.1 GCA_021823825.1 bacterium
TACAATAATAAAAATAAATTTGCCGACAATTATTGTTGAGGGTAACGACAGGATAGAAAAGGTGGTCACCTTAAATGGGAAAACAATCATTCGCCAGTTTCGCAATGATATAGGCGCACAAGATTTAAAAGTTGGTGAATCTGTCGTCGTAATTGGTTCACCGAACAGCATGGCTCAAATAGAAGCAAAACTAATTCGCATCTTGCCCACCAATAACAGCGTGCCGGTCATGGAGAAATCAGCAACAACTACTAATAATTAAAAATATTTATGAATCCTACATCACGTTTCCAAAAAATTCTTGCATATATCCGTGCTCATAAAATTATGAGCGCATTCGTTTTGGCGATTGTCCTTTTTTGGGGATATCGTGAATATCAATCACTGACGAGTACTTCTGGAGAAACACGCTATGTACTCGGGACGGTCGCAAAAGATACCATTGTATCTTCGGTTACCGGAACGGGGCAAGTTTCAACGTCCGACCAGGTTGATATCAAGCCTCAGGTCTCGGGTAATATCACTGGACTCTTTGTCGTTGCTGGGCAATTTGTTAATGCGGGGCAAACGATTGCCACTATTGATGACACGACAGCAAAGCAATCAATAGCTGACGCGGAAACTGCACTTACTCAGGCGAAATTGCAATACCAACAGGACACGGCACAGGCTCCTATCGATTATCAAAAATTACAAGAAACGCTTGCAAGTGCGCAAACTGACCTTGCAACCACTTACAACGATACCTACAATACTCTTTCTAACACATACCTTGATCTCCCAGCGACGGTTACGGGCATGCAAAATATTCTTTATGGATATGACCTGAGCCAAAGTAAAAGCCAGTGGAATATAGACGTGCTTAAAAATTCCTTCAGTTCACCAAGTGCAGCTGGTGTTTTTGCGGATGTTGCCGCAAGCGATTATAAGACGGCAAGCGATAAATATGCGAGTGCAATCATTGACTACAAAACATTAACTCGTTACTCAAGCAAGGCTGACATTGAAAAGGAACTTGCTTCATCGATTGATACGACAACATCTATAGCACAGGCTCTGCAAAGTGAGCTTAATCTTCTTGATGCGATTATTCAGGACGCTCAGACGTACAACCATACATTAAGTCCGATGGTAACGACCTTGCGAACGAATACACGAAACTATCTTGCAACAGCCAATACTGACTTGAGCGCAATGCTTAACCAGCAAAAAACACTGGACACGACAAAACAGGCGATTATTGACGATCAACACAATCTTGATATCTTCCAAATAGGGAACCCCACAGGGAGCAACCCAATTAGTTTGCAGTCTTCACAATACAGTATTGCTGATCAGGAACGGAAACTCCAACAAATGAAAGATGATCTTTCCAACTATACGATTACTGCTCCCTTTGCCGGTACTATTGCGGTGCTTGATATAAACCAGTACAGCACCGCCTCATCTGGTAGTGCCATCGCAACTATTATTACCTCACAAAAAATTGCAGAAGTTTCTCTTAATGAAATTGATGCAGCGAAAGTAAAAATAGGGCAAAAGGCGACACTCACGTTTGACGCGGTTGACGGGCTCTCTATTGCGGGAAGTGTCGCGGAGATTGATACAATTGGTACTGTTTCACAAGGGGTAGTAAGTTATACCGTGAAAATTGCATTTGATACGCAGGACAGCAGGGTGAAATCTGGCATGAGTGTAAGCGCTGCAATCATTACTGCGGTAAAGCAAAATATCCTTACGGTTCCAAATGGTGCAATAAAGACTCAAGGGGGTACCTCGTATGTTGAAACCTTTAACCCAGCCATTCCGACTTCAACAGGTTCAGGCAGTAGTGCAAGCACGGGAGTAGTCTCGGCAACAGCACCAATACAACAAGTTGTAGAAACCGGACTTTCTAATGACACAATAACGGAAATTGTTTCGGGCCTTACGGAGGGTCAACAGATTGTTGTGCGCACAATAGCAGGGTCTGCATCAACGTCATCACAAGCGCCAAGTATTTTGAACGCTGTCCGTACTGGTGGAGGACCTCGAGCTATAACCGGACGCTAATTTATGATTGAGATCAAAAACATAACGAAAATATATAAAAGTGGGGAAACTGAGCCCGTAACGGCGCTAAAAAATGTATCCTTTACGATTGAAGATGGTGAATTTGTCGCAATCATGGGGCCATCCGGTTCGGGGAAGTCAACATTGATGCATATTCTTGGCGCACTCGACACGCCAACTTCGGGCTCGTATTTCCTCGACAAACACGATGTCTCGACACTCTCTGAAGATGAGCTTGCAAACATTCGACAGGATAAAATTGGATTCGTATTTCAGGCGTTCAACTTACTTCCACGAACTACGGTACTTCGTAATGTGATGCTTCCTCTTGTATACGAGGGTATTCCCGAGGCAGAACGCCTCCAGAGGGCAAAAGAAGCACTCATTGCGTCAGGCTTTTCAGAGGACCGATTTGACCACCTCTCCAACCAGCTCTCAGGCGGACAAATACAAAGAGTGGCAATTGCGCGTGCACTGGTAAACAACCCCTCACTTATTCTCGCGGATGAGCCAACAGGGAACCTGGACTCAAAAACAGGAGAAATTGTGCTAGATACGTTTCAAAAATTGAACAGAGAAAAAGGAAGAACTATCGTTCTTATTACGCACGAGCAAGATGTCGCAGAACACGCTGATAGAATTCTATTTATTAAAGATGGTCTTTTGGTTAGCGACACGAGTACAAACTCAATAAAAGGCTTTAAGCACCTTGAACATATATGAGCCCTAAAGATATTCTTCATGAAACATATTCTGCCCTTACGGCAAACAAAGTACGCTCTGGGCTTACGGTGCTTGGTATTGTGATCGGTATTAGTTCTGTTATTGCAATGATTTCCATTGGACAGGGCGCGCAAAATTCTATCCAGGCAAGTATTCAATCGATTGGTTCAAATTTAGTCATTGTCACTCCTGGGGCGCAACGTGGTCCGGGAATGGAAGTTTCTGCAGGCCGTGGGTCTGCGCGCACACTTACTCAAGATGACGCTAACGCAATTACCAGTGAAATTACTTCTGTTAAAGCCGTTGCTCCTGAAATTTCATCGCGTTATCAGGTAACAAGTAAGGGGCAAAACACCAATACTTCTGTTGTTGGTGTTACTGCTTCATACCCTGAGGTGCGCAATGTTACGCTTGACCATGGTTCATTTATTACAGATCAAAATCTCGCAAGTCTCTCAAAAGTGGCAGTACTTGGAGCCAACGTAAGCACTGATCTGTTTGGTGATGGCGTTGACCCTGTTGGGCAAGTTATTCGAATAAAAAATATTGAGTTCAAGATTATCGGACTCATGGCGTCAAAGGGTACAAGTGGTTTTGGGAGCCAAGATGATATGATTTTCATACCACTTACCAGCGCTCAGCGCTTTTTGGCTGGCGATACCTATGTGACCACTATTAGTGTTGAAGCGGTCAACGCGTCCTCAATGAATGATGTGCAGCAACAGATCACTGCTTTGCTATTGGCCCGTCATCGTATTTCAAACCCACAGCTTGCTGATTTCAGTGTTATGAACCAACAGGATATTGTAGCAACTGCTTCAAGTGTTACCTCGACGTTTACGACGCTTCTTGCTGCGGTTGCGGGGATCTCTCTTGTTGTGGGTGGTATCGGCATCATGAATATGATGCTTACAAACGTGACTGAACGGACAAAAGAAATAGGCCTCCGGAAGGCAATTGGGGCGAAACGAAAGGATATCAGCATTCAGTTCCTTGCTGAGGCGGTTATGCTTACATTTTTTGGCGGAGTCGTCGGAGTGGCACTGGGTTGGGCAGTTTCCTTTGGTGTTATGTATTTTGGAATTCTTCAGACGAGTGTTTCGCCCACCTCTGTTCTTCTTGCCTTTGGGGTTTCTGCTGGTATCGGCATTGTGTTCGGGTATTACCCGGCACAACGAGCCGCACGGATGAATCCGATTGAGGCACTTCGATATGAGTAGTAATAATTTAAAATTAAAAACATGAAAAAATATCAAAAAGAATTAATTGGAGCAGTTATTATTGCAGTCGTTACTTTTTATGGGGGAATGCTTTATGGCCAATCAAGAAATTCTGCACAGAGTTCAAATAATGGAAGAAATTTTTCTGCAGCAGGATTTGGTGCGCGGGGTGCTCGTACGAATGGTATGGGCGGTGTGGCCTTTGGTGATATTCTCGCGAAAGATGCAACGAGCATTACGTTACAGATGCGTGATGGAAGTGGATCAAAGATTGTTTTTTACACCAACACAACACCGGTGATGAAGACTACTGCGGGAACTGTTAACGACCTCAGCGTTGGAGAGAATGTCTCTGTAACGGGAACGCCAAATTCTGATGGCAGCATAAGTGCACAGTCAATCCAGCTTCGTCCTGCTATGGTTCCAGGTGCTGCAAAGCAATAGAGGCTACTTTCTCTTTGTGGATAAGTATGGTATAGTGCACAAGTCAAAGATCTAAAGTCCCTAGGGTCTGTCGGGAGCGAATGTGAGGTATTTGCTCGATAGCCTTAGGGACTTTGCCGACTTTGGGTAACCTCTATATCTATGGCGCAAGGTGATACTATTATACGTTTTGAAAATGTCTCATTTAATTATGGACATAATAAACCTATCTTGGATGAGGTGAGTTTTCCTATACGACGTGGAGCAAAACTCACGTTGATGGGTCAAAACGGAGCTGGTAAATCAACCATTTTTAGTCTTATTACGGGGTCGCACCACCCCGAAGAAGGAATGGTGCACATATCACAAGGGGTTTCTATTGCGATTGCCCGACAAGTCATCCCGCGACCTGAGCTTGAGCTCACCGTTCGCGAATTTTTTGAGAAATGTTTTCCAAAGAAAGTTTATGATATTGATCCAAAAATCGAGGACATTCTCGAGGTGGTAAATCTTCATGCGCCCCTTACGCGTATAGTGAAATCATTTTCTGGAGGGCAGCAGGCGCGGTTGCTCCTCGCCTCAGCGCTCATTCAGGACCCCGATGTACTTCTTCTTGATGAACCGACCAACAATCTCGACAAAGCAGGGGTCGCGCACCTTAAGCAATTTTTGCTTGATTATAAAAAGACGTGCATCGTTATTTCTCACGATGCGGAATTTTTGAACTCGTTTACCCAGGGGGTTCTTTATTTGAACATTTATACAAGAAAAATTGAGCAATATGTTGGCAATTATTTTGATGTGGTAAAGCAAATATCAGCGCAAATTGAAAAGGAAAATATGAAGAATGCACAGCTAGCAAAAGAAATTCAGGCGAATAAAGATAAAGCAAACTTTTTCGCAATGAAAGGCGGCCAAATGCGCATGGTAGCAAAGCGAATGCGTGATAAAGTTGAAGAAATGGAAGAGGCAAAGGTTGATGTGCGAAAGGAGGACCGTACGATTCGTCCATTTACCATCCCATCGCAGCCCGAGCACGTTGGAGAGATTCTCAATATCTCTTCTTACACGGTATTTAAAAACCATAAGCCGTCAGTACATAAAGCCCACGTATCGCTAAAAAGGAAAACACACCTACTTCTCGTTGGGCCAAACGGTATCGGCAAGTCAACGCTCCTTGAGTCGATTGCGACAGGGAAGGCAAAAGGGAGCAGTATCGCTCCTGGTGTACGCGTCGGTTATTATCGTCAAGACTTTTCAACGCTTAACTTTGAGGACACTGTCTACCAGTCACTTGCCCGTGCGATTCAGTCCGTTGATGGAAAATTGGATGAAGAGCGAATGCGTGCCGTTGCTGCGAGCTTCCTTATTACAAGCGATGTTATCTATACGAAAATTGGAAGCCTCTCTGAAGGTCAAAAGGGGCTCGTGGCTTTTGCGCAGCTCGTTTTAGAGCGCCCTGGGTTGCTCATTTTGGATGAGCCGACAAACCATATCAATTTTCGCCATTTACCCATAATTGCCAAGGCTTTAGACCAGTATGAGGGTGCCAGATCG
>JAKANJ010000036.1 GCA_021823825.1 bacterium
ATGCCAAACATACGTTCATAATTGTCCCCTAGCCGATACGAAAACGATGCCTTGCGATAACCCATAAATATCCCAGCTTGAAAAATAGTTAGGGCAACAACAATAATCGCAATAGTCCAGAGGATCCTCCTGAAAAGTTTTGATCTAAAAAAATCTTTATAGTTTGTTAAGTTCATAAAAGTATGTGCAAAAGCAAATTAAGCAAATGAAAAGTTTGTTTGTATATTTTTAACCAAAGACCTCATTGAGCCAAGAAGTGCGAGAGTAGCACTCAAGAAAAGAATCATACTCAAAATTGGTATTTGCTCTAGGAGGGAAAGAGCAAACTCTCGCCAGTAGGTAAGGACTGCCCCTCCGTCAGAAAACAGAACAGAAAAGTAATCACCAAGACCCGAACGTGACAGCTCTTGTGCCAAATATTGGAATGTAAAAACAACGGCGACACCAGAAATGAACGCAAGGGGCGCGGAAATCGCAAGCTGCAGACGTGCGTTTCGTTGCTGTTCCTTCCGGATCTTTGCAATTATTGACGAAGAAAGACCCTCGGGAACATCCACGGGGTCTAACGCTTGAAACAATTTGGAATAATTTTTGTCCATACTCCTTATACGTCGCAATTCTTACTTTTGGTGCACAGAATTCCTATACCCGCTGTTCTAGGGCCTTACGAAGGGCTAAAAGCGCCCTACGGTAGCCACTTTTCACCGTGTTGAGCGGTTTGCCAAGGATAGTGCCTATTTCATTAAATGTAAGCCCTTCTTCATGGTGGAGCACCAAAATCTCCCTGTACGAAGGCGAGAGCTCATCAAGCACGGTATCAAGTAGTTTCTTTTCTTCAGCTCTTGAGTAGACCTCATCGGGCAATGGATTAAAGTCGGCAAGAGTCTCAGTGAGGCTGTTCCCTCCAAGGGTGGTATCAAAGTCGGAAAATACCAAACTTTTTCTTTTGCGAAGTAAATCAATAGCAGTATTGTGTGCGATGCTCAAGAGCCATGTTTTAAAAACTTTATTTTCATCAAACTTATGCGCATTCCGCCATAATTTTACAAACGTCTCCTGAGTGATATCTTCTGCATCGTGCACGTCATGAGTAAGTCGGTACGCAAAGCGGTAAACTAATTTTATGTTACGATCAACAAGCACAGAGAGCGCGGCGCTATCTCCCTCGATAAAATTTGCGAGCAGTTGTTTATCGTCAGGTTCCATGATGATTTGTTAGGACGCTCCAATACAGTAACTCTCTTTTAGATACCGTAGCTTTTCCCCAACTTATAGCCAACCCAAATTCCAACAATTCCTCCGATACTAGAAAATACGATTGAGGACATAGAAAGCGCGCTGTCACCCCAAAGCATTGGCACGTATGCACCGATGATAGACCCAATTGTCAAAAAAATCCAAATAAGTGATTTTGAGTTCATGTATTATTTTTGTGCTGCCCGCAGTGTAAGTGCTCCAGAGAGCGCATCAACAACGCGATCATTCTCATAGTTACGAACGTCCATCTTTTGCCGGTCGCGAAGTACAGGTTCAAAAACATCGATGTCAGCTGAATAGATTTCAGCGATATCCTTCCGCCCTATGTTTTTTGCATAGGAACGGAACATCTTAAGTTGCTTCATCATTTCTCTTAAGAGAATCAACTGTATAGGATTTTCCGCAAGAGCCTGTTTCTCGTTATCTAGCCATTGTCGCGATAACTCGATGATGTGGCTTCTTTCCACACCAACTACTAAATGAGGTATTCTGGAGAGCTCACCCTTAAATTGATCAAATTCAGGGTCCATAAAATAATGCATTTTGCCCAGTTCCCCCCTATCAAGCTCGTCAAAGATAGTGTTTATCTTTTTTGCCATCTTCGTCGTACCATACGTTACATCAATCCCCAACCCAAGATAAGGAAATGGACGTTCTGAGCCCCCAACACGTACCGCAACATCTATGCCGTGCGCGATGTCATCAAACTCAGAAGCAAGAATTGTGTGTGCGTCATCGCCAAGCCAGTTGCTTTGCTCAGCGTGTTGATAAAAAATAGCCTCAAGGACGCCGGCCCATTTTTTCTCTACAGAATCTTCATTGCTGAATAGCTTTTTCCGCTCTTCAACATATTTTAAATCTCTCGCAACCGCATGTTCCCCATAGACACCAATAAACTGGTTCGGGTCAATCGCTGATTCCTTTTTAAGTTTTTGAGCTTCTATCGCCGCCTGAGCGACAATCGGATGCAAGTACTCAGGACTCTGAAATGATTTATCTGTTATTTTTTCAATAGAATTAAAGTTCATAAGGGTATCATAGCGCCAAGGGAGTAGCCACGCAAATGGGGATTTATTTACCTTCTTCTTTTGGCGCGTAGCCCAAAAGTGCACGGGCAAGACGAATATTCAAAAAGGAAACGTTTGGTCCAACAATATTTTTAATTGGAGTAAGACGTACTTCGCTTTCCTTTTTAAGAATCTCTTTAATAGCCTTTTCTATTTTTGCAAAATGCGAGCTTGGCATTTCATGTTTTAAGTACCTCATATCAACGCGCGACTCCGCTTCTATCAACTTCTCAACATGTGCGACAACTGTTTCTGGCGTAATTCCCCGAGCTTTTGCTATGTCCTTTATCGTCTTTTTCAGAGCTATCAAGAGCGCTGTTTCCTCATGTGTTGCAAGCTTTTTTTCTTTTTTAAACCCGCGAGAACGTGCCAAAAATTCCTCTTGCAAACGAGTTCTCTCTTTCTGACCAAGACTCTTAAATTCTTTAAGAGCTTGCATGGAGAGTTTTTTCATTTTATCCTCAAATTTTCGAGCGCCCTCGTGCACATGAAGTGCCATCTCGTTCATACCCAAAATGGTAAGCCCCTCAAGGGTTCGCACGCGAGACAACGCAACATATCCCATGCCAGGTTCAAATGATTTTGAAAGATCAACCTCTATTGCGTCCAAGCTCATACCTTGGCTTTTGTGAATCGTAATTGCCCAAGCAAGGCGAAGTGGGTACTGCAAAATTTCTGCTTTTATTTTACCGTCCTCTTCTATCTTCCACGAGGCCTTGCCAATAGTTATTTTTTTACCTTCCACGGTTCGAATAACGGGGTCATTGTCAACATCACAAGATACAACAACTCCGAGTGTGCCGTTGACATACCCTGCTTCAAAATTATTCTTTACACACATTACCCGTGCACCGGGCTTCAAACGCAATATTTCTGGAGCCAAACAAGACTTTTTGATCGTTGACGCAAGCGCCTCTCTCCCCCTTGTTTCCATTGGATATTCTGTGATTACGCCGCCTTCAATTTTTTCAAGTTCAATGTTATTAAGAACATCGACATCAATATTATGCGTAAAAAGTTTTGTAGAGGCTTCATATTTTGACGATCGAATGTTGTGACGTGAGAGGAGATGCTCCCGCGCAGTTGCTGAAACAGCACCTGATCGAATTTCATTAAGGATAGAAAGCGCGGCGTCATCCTTTTGGCGAAATTGCTCGGTAAGATAGCAAACAGTGAAGTTTGATTCTTCCCATGATTTTGACTCATAAATAAACTGCGCTGCCGGCTCACCAAAACGCGCAACAGGAGGAAGCTGGAAAAAGTCCCCGCACAGCACCACTTGGATACCACCAAAAGGCTTGTCGCTTCTTTTCATTGCCTTAAGAACGTCATTTATCAAATCAAGTCGAAAATGGTGGAGCATCGACACCTCATCAATAATTAAAACTTTTACTTTATCAAAACGCTTAAAAAGATACTCTTTCTCAACCATATTCTCAATATCTGCCGGTGATAAGCTTGACGCAATACCAATGCCTGCCCAAGAGTGAATTGTTACTCCACCCATATGTGTAGCTGCAATTCCCGTAGAAGCAGTGACGCCAACGTTTATAGCATTTTCACGCAGATAGGCAATGTAACGATTTACAAGATGCGTTTTTCCGCTTCCTGCAGGACCAGTCACAAACGCGTTCTTCCCCGTTTTTAGTATTTCTAGAGCATCATCCTGAGTCATACTAATTGTTTTCAACTAAATCAAGACAAATAGAATTCATGCAGTAACGCTTGCCTGTTTCGGTTGGACCATCATTAAATAAGTGCCCAAGATGTGACCCGCATTTTGCACACACTATTTCCGTCCGCTCATCGCCATCACTAACGTCAGGTCTTGAAATGACAGCACCTGGTAGCGCCTCATCGAAGCTTGGCCACCCCGTGCCAGAATCAAATTTAGCTGATGAAGAAAACAGGGGGTTACCGCAGGCCTTACAAAAATACAATCCATCCTTCGTTTCGTAGGTGTAGGCACCGCTAAAAGGAGCCTCCGTTCCCTTCTCTCGCATAATTTTATATTCCTCCGGCGAAAGCTCCTTTTTAAATTCTTCTTCCCCTTGTGGTGTTTTGTTATTATGCATAATATCTATTTTTAGCGGTTAATAGTAAAGTCCAGATTTACTGCGAAAGTTCTAGCACAACGATACGTGCGATTTCGTTAGATTTATGAATGCTAATTTCGCTTTTTTCGCTAACAACAATTTCGTCCTCTTGATTGTCCGCATAAACAACAGCATCACCACGTGCAATCGTGATGGTGACAGTGCTATCTTCCTTCAATACAACATGATCAGATTGTTCCGTACTGTTATTGAACGCAACCCCTATGCCAACCTCAAAGTAACTATCGGTGATACTCCGATAATATGCAGTGGAGCCAAACGGTGTCGCCACAATTACACCGTCACCAATAACTTCCTTCCCTAAAGATTTTTCGTTTACAGCAATATTATAGCGGATAGCATGTCGTGAGTCCTTGTTGTGCAAAATGATATCATTCATGGCAACTAATGTTTTCCCATGAGCAGAGACTTCAAGTTTCATCAGGTTTTCTATTTGATATTTCCCATCAATGACTTTTTTTAAAACTTGTTCATTGGTAAGTGGCGAACATTTTTTGCAAATCAGACTATCTTTTAATAAAATTTTTGGTATTCCAGGGTATGCATGCTCCGCCATCATATGGGTTCCGTCACCGCCGTAGCTTATAACAAAGTCTAGATTTTTATCAGCTATTTCAAAACCAGCCCTTGCAACAAGTGGCTCCACAGAACGAGCATTCCTCCCGAAAATAGTTACTTTCATATTTGATGATAGATATAATAGCTTAGTTGCTTATAAAGTGCCAAAAAATCGATCACCAAAATCCCCCAATCCTGGCAGGATCATCTTCTGTGCGCTCAACCCCTTATCAAGTGAGGCAAGTATAATATTTTGATGTGGTATAAGCCCTGCAAGCCTAAAAAGGCCCTCTGGCGCCCCAATAACACCTACAAAATAGATATTTTGAGGCTGCGCCCCCTGTTCTATAAGGTAACCGACCGCCGCTTCTGCTGAGCCTCCTGTCGCAAGCATAGGATCAAGAATCGCAACAATATTTTTCTTTGAAAGCTTTGGTAAATTTTTATAGTACCAAAAAGGAACATAGGTGTGCTCATCACGCTTCATTCCAAGTACACCAACGGGCGCTTCTGGAAATTCCTCTATCGCTCCATCCAATAAGGCAACGCCCGCACGAAGAATAACGACCAAAACAACATGCTTTGTCTCGACTGACTGTTTCCTCAGTATTCTTGAAAACTTACGTACAAGAAGAACAGAAAGTTTTTTCGTTGCGACGCGAAATTCAGTCGTCTTTATTTTCCTGTTTCTAAGAATGGCGAGTAGCTTATCCATATATTTATCTTCGTGAACTTGACTGTTCCTCATCAAATGCCTGCTTCATTAATTTTATAACCTCTTTGTCTTCAACCTGTTCAAAGTGTAAATAGTGCGCACCGACGGAGCCACGAAAATCACTCGCTGGAATGAGTGTGATCACTTCATTCGCACCTTCTTTTTCGAGG
>JAKANJ010000037.1 GCA_021823825.1 bacterium
GCCAAACACGATTGTTGAATCAATGGTTTTTGATGACGAGGTCATCGGCGTGCGCTTCCCTATCAAGATGGAACTCGTCGTGAAAGAAGCTGCTGCTGCAGTAAAAGGAAACACCGTGCAAGGAGGCTCAAAACAGGTTGTTCTTGAAACTGGTGCCACCGTAAACGTACCGATGTTCATCAACGAGGGCGACCTCATTCGTATCAACACAGAGACGGGCACCTACGCAGAACGCGTAGACAAAAAGTAATCATTCCGCCTAAAGGCATCCTAAGGTACAGCAAAAACCCGCCAAGATTTGGCGGGTTTTTGCTGTACCTGGCATCCCGAGGCTGGGCCATTGGGAGTTATCCACAGATACCCTCCAAAAAGCTCCGACCTTTTCAAAAGGGCGGAGCTTTTTGAAAAGTTATCCACAGCCGTAGCAAAAAGCCCGCCTAATAGGCGGGTTTTTTGCTATACGTCTATGCAAGAATTATTTTGCAACGAATGGAAGAAGTCCCATAAAGCGTGCTCGTTTTACTGCGGACGCGAGCTGGCGCTGATGCTTTGCACATACTCCCGTGCGTTTCCCTGCAATCATGCGAGCATGTGGGTTCAAAAATTTCTTCAAGATATCGACATCTTTGTAGTCGATAAGCTTAACGTTATTTGCCGAAAAATGGCATTGTGTATTTGTTTTCATGATTAGAATGGTATATCGTCTGGATTAATGTCCTCTTCTGGGTATTCAATTGTTTCCAATACTTCTGGAGCTTTTGTTGCGGTACTTTTTGATGGAGCGCTATAGCTGCCCGTGCTTGGTGCCCCGGTAGAACGTGGCCCAAACTGCATCGTATCGCCAACAATTTCTGTACGATATTTCTTTCCGCTCGCATCGTCCCAGCTCCTTGTTTGCATACGCCCCTCAATAAAGACACCACTTCCTTTTTTCAAGTACTGTGCTGCAAGCTCTGCAAGCTTTCCGAAAAGCACAATGTTGTGGTAATCAACACTCTCCTGCTTTGCGCCAGCTTTATCTTTCCAGACTCTGTTGGTAGCTAAGCTGAAACTCGTCACCTGTTGCCCCGAAGGAAGCGCTTTCATCTCTGGGTCACGTGTCAAATTGCCGTAAACAATTGCTTTGTTGATGTACATCCCGTTAGAAGTTTTGTTATTTGATTGCTTATAAAGGCTACTCTCCCGATTATCTGTTCGCCTGCTCTTCAGTAAAACTACAGAAGAACTTCTAACGGGATACGTATTTGTTATGCTACCAAGTCTTCGATAGCTTTGTCCAGCTCATCCCCCTCTGAAGCGACGACCTCTGCTTCATCTTGTGCCGCCTCAAGCTTTTCTGAAACAACTGGCTCTTTATCGTGAACTTTTGCTTTTACTGCAGTAAATGTTTTTGCAATAAATGTGTCCTCGCGAAGAGTCTTTACAATGAGATAACGAAGAACATTGTCGTCTTTTTTAAGGCCCTCTTCAAGCTCTGCAATTCCCGAAGGCTCACCTTCGAACTTAATCCAACCAAAGTATGCGTTATCAAAACGCTTGTTCTTATGCTCAACCGTTTTTACGATTGTGTAGGCGAGGTCAATGAAGACCGGATTTTCCTCTGCAATAATGCCTTTGGAAATCCGCTCAACCATACCACGCACGGCTTTCGACGCAGCCGGGATATTTTCCTCGGAAATCGTCGGTACAAGATGGTAGCCTAGCTCATAGATACGAGGCTCCGTGTGTTCATTATGATCCATATTTTCAATATTAATGCTTCTATTAACCTAGAAATTGCCTCATTTCTGGGCAAGTTCTAACTCCAGTATCCTACCAGAGGAGGCAGGATAAGTCAAAAAACTTCATATATTTGACTTTGTATTATTTTTATGCTATACTTGATTTAGACCTACCAATACGGTAGTGCGCAACCAGCAGTTCTTTTAAAGGAGGAATCATGTTCAGCCGACTCAAAAAGAAAAAGGGGTGCATGTTCTTTGCCCCCTACTCCAACCACTTCCTGGGGAAGCACGCCTACAAGAAGGTTGATGGATTCTCCCTCTTCCCCTGCGAAAGCAAAGAGGGCGCCATCGCCACGGTCGGCGAGCTCCTGGAAATGGGGCACTTCAGGCCCCATGAGGTGTCTGGTATCTTCATCTTCGGTGGCCCGGAGGCCCTCGAGCGGGTCACCATCGGGGAGATCAATACCGCGCTCAAGGCTTCCAAGAAGAAGCAGAAGTAGCCACGTGCGCACCACTACACACCCGCCAAGTCTTCGGACTGGCGGGTTTTTATATTAAAAATTTGTGTTCTTGATACTAAACATACTCAAAGCGTTTTGTACAAGCGCAGAACGTACCGTTTCAAAATCCTCTCCGCGAATCTCTGCAATCTTTTTTACCACTTCTTCTACATAAATCGGTTCATTTCGTTTACCCCGATAAGGAGTCGGCGCAACGTATGGACTGTCGGTCTCCGACATAATTTTTCCAAGTGGAGAGAAGCGAATAACCTCATCATATTCGTGTGTAAATGTTATGACGCCCGTGAAAGAGATTGTAAATCCGAGTGCGAAATATTCTTTGGCAATTTCAATTGTCTGTGAAAAAAAATGAACATTCCCTCGTAGCCGTTCGCCTGCTTCTTTTTTCTTTTGTGTAAGAATATCAAGCACGGCACGATGCGCATCAGCAAGAGTCTTTTCGCTGTCTCGGCAATGGATCATGAGTGGCAAATTCCGCTCTATCGCAAAATCAACCTGTGCTTCAAAAAGTTCATTTTGCCGCGCCTTTTCTCTGTCAACATTTTCCACTTCGTTCAATCTTGAATAATCAATGCCGCACTCTCCTACTGCGACCACAAGAGGGTTATCGGCAATTTTTGAGAAAGCAGTTTTGTTGAATTGTGCTTTTGTATCATCAATAGGATGAACGCCAATACAGGCAAAAATTCCTCCGTGTGCCTCTTTTGCCATCACGGAAACGTCCTGTGAGCTTTTTTCGTCCGTACCGACCATAATTGAGAAAAAGCCACGTTCGCGCATATGTAAAAGAACTTCTGCTCTGTCCGTATCAAAGCGCGCGTCATTCACATGCGCGTGTATATCAAAAAATTTTGGAATCATGTAATTTACCTGCTCGGTTAGTCCTTACGCTTAAATAATGGCTGCTCAGGCGCTTTTGTAGTAAATATAATTTCTCCCTCATGCTCCCCGTTTTTACTTTTTAGGAGCTCATCAATAGCAACTGAAGTTTCAGGCATTATTGGTGCAATCATGTTGCTTACCTCCCTAAGTCCATAAAGAAGCCCCCATAAAACCTTTTCTGTTTTTTCCTTATCCGTTTTTACAAGCTTGAACGGCTCATAATCAGTAATAAACTGGTCAAGGTACCCAATAAGCTCCCATGCAACATCCGTCGCTTTGTTCACCTCGTATGCCAACATATGCTTGTGGTAGCGGGGCAAAATATCGTTGATAACAATGTAAGGAATATTGAGGCCAGCAAACGTAACGTCACCAGCGCCGGCGCTCGTGTGTGCCCCCACCGCAGGTACGCTTGCCGCATCCCCCGCAATGTTTCCCCCAAAATACTGTTCTGCCATTTTAAGCGTACGTGAGACAAGGTTGCCTAACCCGTTTGCAAGATTTGCATTGTAAACCTCCTTAAATTTTTCACGCGTAAGATCCCAGTCTTCTGTAGGAGAAACTTCACGTGCACAATAGTATCGCAGTGCAGGAACGCCATAATCGGCGATAAACTCGTCAGCGCTGAGAACATTTCCAACACTCTTTGACATCTTTTTTCCACCCGAAGTTACGAAACCATGTACAAGGAGTTCTCGAGGAAGCGGGATCTTTGCGGAAAGAAGCATCGCAGGCCATAAAAGCGCATGGAACCTTACGATATCCTTACCAATTACCTGTACATCAGCAGGCCAAAAAATATTGAAGTTCTTTTCATCCTCCTGACCATAACCAAGAGCAGAAATATAATTTGAGAGCGCGTCACACCACACGTACATAAGTTGACTTGGGTCACTAGGCACCGGAATTCCCCAAGGGATCTCCCGTTCTGGTCGGGAAAGGCTCACGTCGCTCAATATCGCCTCAGCATCCGTATTTAAAAGTGCCAGCATTTCTCGGACTTTTGACCGTGGCGTTATTTTGAAATCACCGCTTTCTAGGAGACGCTTTAATTCAGGGACATACTTTGAAAGCCTAAAGAAATAATTTTCTTCTTCAATTTGCTCAGGTGCCGTGTTGTGGTGCTGGCACAAACCATTTACTAATTCCTTTTCTGTGATAAAAGCTTCACAGCCAACACAGTAGAGTCCTTTGTATGTTGCTTTGTAGATATCACCCGATGCCTCAAGGGCTTTCCACATTTTTTGTGCTCCAGGCCAGTGTACTTTTGAATCTGATGTTCGGATAAATGAGTCGTTTGATATACCAAGGGTCGCGATTAGCTCTTTCATCTTTGACACATTCAAATTAACAAACGCTTGAGGCGTAAGTCCCTCTTTTTGTGCAGTGCGGATTATTTTGTCACCGTGCTCATCTGATCCGGTAAGGAAAAAAGTCTTTTCACCCAACGAGCGATGATATCGTGCAAGGATATCTGCCAATATTAGCTCGTAGGCATGCCCCAAATGGAGCTGCGCATTCGCATAAAAAATAGCTGTTGTAATATAAAATTTCTTTTCGTCCATAATCAAATTCGTCTAGGAAATTGAGATTTTCTTTTTCTCAAGGTCGTCAATTACCTCCATGATAACTGCTGCAACGGGAACAGATATAAGAACACCAAGGAACCCCGCCATCTCCCACCCGATAATAAGGGCGAGGATAACAAGGATTGGAGGCACGCCAACGACTTTACGCACAACGAGCGGGTAGATTAGATGACTTTCAAACTGTTGTACCAATAAATAGAACCCCGCAATGATAAGCGCCAAGGATGTGCCGCCATTTGAAAAAGCAAGAAGGACTCCCGGGATTGCACCGAGGATTGGTCCAAACACGGGGATAATTTCCAGTGTTCCTGAAAGCAACGCAAGAGAAAGTGCATAAGGGATGCCAAAAATTGTAAGCCCCAGGTAGACAAGGACAAACATAAGGATGGCAAGAAGAAACTGCCCTTGCATCCACTTCCCAATTTTTTCTCTCGAGCGGTGCCACAAGCCGATAGCATACTCTTCGTTACCAAAAGGAATCACTATTCTCAAAAAATTTTGTATTCCATGCTCCTGCATCGCAAAGTAGAACGAAAGAACAATAATGAGAATAAAGCTAAAAAACCCATTGAAGATTGCTCCAGCAGACCCAAAACTTTGTGAAGCAGCATTTCCAAAACCGGCAGCGCTATTGAGAATTTGTGAGAAAATGGGGCTTGCGGCTGCCGGAGAAACTGCCTGCGTCCCCTGAGCAGAAGATGGCAAAATCACCCCCTTGGAACCAAACAGACTTTGATCAATTGAATGAAGCGCCTCAGGAAGCTTCTGGGAGATAGTTACCGCTTCATTCAATATTGGTGGCACGAACCCATAAATGAGGCCGACGAACACGCCCGCTGTCCCAATATAGATAAGAAGCACAGCCAGGATACGATGAATACGATAGCGAGCAAAAAATTTAATGCCCGGCTCAACGGATGAAGCAAGTATAACAGCCGTGATGACCACGAGGACGAGATCACGAAGAGTCCAGAGTGCCCAAGCACCCAAAAAAATGAGGATTGTCTTCACGATCGTACTTGAAGTAATTGATATGAGAATATTTTTCTCTTGATCTTTCATTTTTTTATACGTTGCGACTGGATTAGTTCTTCTGCTCATAGCCGCTT
>JAKANJ010000038.1 GCA_021823825.1 bacterium
GATCTTTGGAGGGAGTGTTATTTCATAAAGTCGCATGCGAAGTGCACGGAAAAGTATCCGCTCCTTAGAGAATTTCATCGCAATACTTTCATCAGTAAGAAACTGCACTAGAAAACGATGAAAATCATCTTCAATGTGCGGGTTATTTAGTTTTCCAAGAATCTCAAGGGTGTTTTTGATGCCATGTTGCATCATTATTCCGACCAAGCGGTCAATGGTTTCGCTGTGGTCTTTACCCATCTTGAGGACGTGCTCTTCAATCTCCTGCGCCTTGAGCTGGTATCCAGGGACAAGGACTTGTTCTGGAGATGCTGCATGGTATTCAACAATTTTTTCTTGTGCTATGGCAGGGCGCTCAATATGTTGCTCGCTTTTTGCAACCGACTTCTCTTGTTCTGCAATTTGTGCTCTCAGGTAAGCAATCTCCTCATGAGGTGACGAGAACTTTCCATCCGTTCGAGCGGGAGCACCTTCGTTTCTTGAACCAAATAATGACATATAGAAAAGTATATCATACTGACACAAAAAGAGCCTCGCCCGGCTCTCTTTGGAACGGGCGAGGCTCTGTTCTTATACAAAAGACTTATCGCTTGGTTAAAATTTCGGGTGCGCCATCGGTGATAAGAATAGTGTGTTCAAAATGCGCTGAGCGCTTGTGGTCACGTGTTACAAACGTATATCCGTCAGGCATAAGTTTTATATACCGAGTGCCTTCGTTCACAATAGGCTCAAGAGCAAGGATCATCCCGGGCTTCAAGCGCATCCCCTGGCCACGCTCTCCGTAATTTGCGATATGGGGGTCCTCATGCTGTTGATACCCTACGCCATGACCTCCCAACTCTTCGACAATTACAAACCCGTGTTCTTTCACATATTTTTCAACAGCAAAGCCAATGTCGCCGATTGTCTTGCCCGCCCGAGCAGCATCAATACCAACTGAAAGAGATGCCTCTGTCACCTGAATAAGTTTTTTCGCTGCCTCGTCAATCTTGCCCACTGGTACCGTTAGCGCTGAATCGGTATAAAGCCCTTTATGCTGTATGCCGGTATCAATACCTATAATATCCCCCTCGAGAAGAACGCGATCGCTCGCAATCCCATGAACTATTTCGTCATTAACAGAGACACACAGTGATGATGGATAGGGAGTGCGCGCACCCTCTGGTGTATAGTTCAAAAAAGCGGGTATGTCCCCTCCTTCGCGCATAAGCTTCTCAGCGAGGGTATCAAGCTCTCGCGTTGTTACGCCAGGCTTGATTGCCGCTTCCAGTGTACTCAAAATAAACGCAAGACGTTTGCCTCCCTCGCGTATAATTTCAATTTCCTCTGCAGTTTTTATAAATCCTTGTTTTTTCAAAATTAGTTTAAGTTAAGTGCTGTGATAATGTCCTGGAACACCTCCGCAGGTGTTTGCTCGCCATTAATGTCTAGAAAACGATAATCAGAATTGTCACGATAATAATTAATGGCGGGGACAACATCATTCTCGTACCAAGAGAGGCGCTTGTTCACAACCTCTGGGTTGAGATCATCCGTGCGCCCGCGCCCCTGAAGTCGTGCTTCCGCCCACTCACGTGAAACATTGAGGTATATAACTGCAGGATTTTTGCGCTCATAAAAAGGAAGAGCGGTAGAAAGCATCTGCGCTTCTCCAAGAGAACGCGGAGTTCCATCAAAAACGATATGCTCATTGCCCTTTAGCTCTCCAATAAAAAGCCCTGCCCACACCCACACGGCAAGAAACTCTGGCTGTCTGCCACCCGCATGGTTTACTGCTCGAGCACGCTCCCACGTATACCCTTCGTTTTTGACGAACTCACGAAAATGAGCCCCCGTTTCTATATACAACGTAGGAGTCTCTGGATATTTTTCCTTTAGAAACTTCTGTAAATTTGCCGACTGGACACCTTTCCCCGCCCCCGAGCGTCCGATGAAAATAACGGTTTGCAACATAGGGAGAGTTTACCAGGGAAATCAGTAAAATACAAAGGGGCGCAAAATAGTTATTTTGCGCCCCTTTGTATTTTTAAATTAGTATTCGCGCATCGTTACTTGAGCGTTTATTTTATCAATAAGCTCAATAACAACCGAAACAACGATCAGCAACGCAGTACCTCCGATGGTAAGGCTGGGGATATTCGTAAGAGCCTGCATAATAAGCGGCAACACGGCAATCATTCCAAGGAACACAGCTCCAGAAAGCGTAACCCGCGTCAAAATCTTTGAGAGATATTCTGCAGTATGGGTTCCTGGACGAATTCCTGGTATGAAAGCACCATTTTTCTGTAGGTTGTTTGAAATTGCCTCAGGGTCAAAAGTAACAGCTGTATAAAAATACGTAAAGATAAACACCAGAATAAAGTACAGCACGCCATTGACCCAACCGTTTGAAATAATTTTCTGGATGAACAACAAGACGGCCTGTACATTCCCGTGTGCAACCGCAGCCCACGCATTAGTAATCACGGTTGGGAACATTAAGAGGGAGATCGCAAAAATGATAGGGATCACTCCTGCTTGGTTTACGCGCAATGGCAAATACGTTGATTCACCTCCGGTAACACGATTACCATGAACTTGTTTAGCGTAAGTAATTGGCACAGGCCTCTCAGCTTCTGTCATGTAAACGACCGCTGCAATAATTACAAGCGTTGCGACAAGAGCCCCAATGTACACAGGGATTTGTGAAACATCAAAAGTGTATGCGAGCTGACCAAGCGTTGCGGGAATACGAGAAACAATTCCCGAGAAGATAATGAGAGAGATACCATTTCCAATACCAAATTCTGTAATGAGCTCGCCAATCCACATGAGCAACATTGAGCCTCCCGTCACAATAATAACGTTGAGAAGCATCTGCATCGGAGTCAGCGTGAGAAGGACACCCTGTTTTTCAAGGTAGATAATGAGTCCAAAACCCTGTACGAGTGCCAAAGGAACGGTGAGAAGGCGTGAATATTGCGTAATTTTACGGCGGCCGATCTCACCCTCGTCGTTGGTCATCGCCTTAATTCTTGGCGACATCATTTGCAAAAGCTGAATAATAATTGACCCCGTGATATATGGACCGACTCCAAGCATTACAATAGAAATTGCTGAAAGGCCACCACCCGTAATCAAGTTCAAGAAGCCAAGGGCTTGGTTGTTCGCAAGAAGCGCTGTAAGGTTCTGGCCGGCTGCTGCAGGAATGGGGATATTCGCAAGAAGACGGAACACTGCAAGAGCGCCGAGCAAAAAGAGAACCCTGCGACGGAGGCTCTCGTCTTCAAAAATCATTTTAATTTTACGAACAAATGTTTCCATATGGTTATTTATCGCACAGAACCACCGGCCTTTTCTATTGCTGCTTTTGCGCTCGCTGAAACCGCACACCCTCGCACATCAAGTTTTTTGTCTAGCTCTCCTTTTCCGAGGATTTTAACCGTAGGGATATTATTTCCAATTTTCTCAATAACCTCATTCGCAATAAGTGTCTTTGGGGTTACTTGTGACCCTGTAGTAAACACTTCGTTCAAAACGCCGATATTCAATACTACGGTATTCGCAAAAGGCGTAGAATAACGATTACGTGAAACACCTTCTCCGCGACGCTTCGGAAGTTTCTTGATAACATCACGAATTGCAGGTCGAATGCGATGCCCGGCGCGAGCCTTTTGACCCTTAGTACCACGACCAGAGGTCTTTCCACGTTTTCCTCCACGACCAACAACCTTCTTCGTTGCTCGTTTTGTTTTTTGTTTTAGTTCGTGTATCTGCATAGTCGTATATTTATTGAATTCCTGTTCTCGTAAATTTTATATTATGCCTCTGCCTTTTTCGCCTGAATCTTTTGAGCGCGAAGTTTACCAAGGGCTTTTACGGCTGCACGCGCAATGTTAAGTTTATTTTTTGAACCTGAAAGAATTTTTGCGCGTACGTTTTTTACTCCTGCAAGTTCCAAAACATTTCGCACCGCACTTCCGGCAACCATTCCGCGGCCAGGCGCTGGCATGATAATAACACGTGCGCTTGCGTCTTTTGCCTCTACTTCGTGAGGAATCATCATCGTATTTGTCAGGCGCAATTTAATCATTTCCTTCTTTGCGCTCTTTGTTGCCTTTTCAATAGCAGTTGCAGTGTCCGCAGCCTTGCCAACACCAACGCCAACTGAGCCTTTTCCGTTTCCTGCAACTAGTGCAACCGAGAAAGAAAAACGGCGACCACCGGCGACCACGCGGGTCACACGACGGATTTGGATCATTTTTGTATCAAACTCTGGGCGAGTTCTCTCAAACCCACCACGGCCACCGCGTGAAGCCCCAGGACCCCCTCTCTGCCCACCCGAGCCACCGCGTGTGTTAGCACCACCACCTCGAGAACCACCATGCCCTGTTCCACTTCCTCCGCGTGACCCAAAAGATGGACGGGGAGAACGTGCTACGGGAGCCTCTGCTCCTGCTGGTGTTTTTTCTGTTGTCGTGTTTTCTGTCATAATAATATATTAAAAGACTAACCCACCTTCGCGCGCGCCGTCAGCAAATGCACGCACGCGTCCAGTGTAAATAAATCCTCCGCGATCAAATACTACCGAGGTGATACCTTTAGCTTTTGCAGCTTTTGCAAGTGCGATACCTGCAAGTTTTGAGCGCTCTGTCTTTGTCTTTCCTTTGAGCCCCATGTCTGATGATGCAACAAGCGTAACGCCCTTAGTATCATCAATAAGCTGAGCATAGAAGTACGTAAGCGACTTGAAGATTGCCAAGCGAGGACGTGTTGCTGTTCCCGAGACTTTTGCACGAATACGACGATGGCGTCGTGTGCGTTGTTCGTTTTTTGTAAGTTTGATAGTCATGATATTTTATTATGCGGACTTTTTACCCTGCTTACGACGAACGACCTCATCAGAGTAACGAATTCCTTTTCCTTTGTATGGCTCAGGTTTCTTTTTCGCACGGATTTGTGCAGCAAACTGACCAAGTGATTCTTTGTTTATTGAAGTAAGGGTGATTATGTTTTTTTCAACCAAAGCCTTCACATCTTTAGGGATCTCCATTGGAACTTTATGTGAGAAACCGAGGCTAAATACGAGTACTGCGCCCTGAGGCTCAACTTTGTATCCAACGCCTTCAATAATGAGCTTTTTTTCAAAAGCCTTATTGACTCCCGCAACCATGTTCACGAGGTGTGAGGCATAAGTACCCCAGAGTGCTTTCGCATCCTTTGAGTTATTCTTTGGCGTAAAAACTATCTGGTCTCCTTCAATCTTGATGTCGATGGGACCTGAAAAATCACGTGTTAGCTCGCCGAGGGGACCTTTCACCGTAAACACAGTGCCATTTTGAGTGACTGTTGTACCAGTTGAGATTGTTACGCCTTTTTTTCCTATTCTTGACATATAAGTATTATTACCAAATTTTAAAAAGTGCCTCCCCTCCGACCTGCGCTTTGCGCGCCTCATCACCCGTCATAATACCTTTTGGTGTAGAAA
>JAKANJ010000039.1 GCA_021823825.1 bacterium
GGCACCGCACGGTGCCCGCTCTTGCTGCATATGGCAGGTTGACTTTTCCGCCCTAAAAGAGTACAGTATATATAAGCCCTGTGGGGCGGTTTTTTAAAGATAGGCAATCTGTGGAGACCGTTCTGCTCGATTAATAAAACTACTATGCAGAAAATTATTGAATACATAAAAGAAGCGAAAAGCGAGCTCGCTCATGTTTCCTGGCCTTCACGCCGAAAAGCAGTAGTTTCTACTATTATCGTCATTGTTATTTCTCTTGCTACGGCAATTTATCTCGGAATCTTTGATACTCTTTTTACGACTCTTATTAAAAATTTCATCACTCGCTAATTTTCATCTATGGCAAAACAAGAAACAACTGGTGAACGCAAGTGGTATGCGATTCACACCTATGTGGGATATGAGAATGCGGTGCTTCGCAATTTGAAGCAACGTATTGAGTCCTTGGGAATGGAGGACAAGATTTTCAACGTGCTTATTCCAATGGAGAAAAAAATTAAAGTTAAGGGTGGCAAGCGCGTAGAGGTTGAAGAAAAAATCTACCCAGGATACATCCTTGTAGAAATGATGGTTACTGATGACTCTTGGTACGTGGTGCGCAATACACCTCGCGTAACCGGCTTTGTCGGAGCGGGCGTTGTCCCCGTGCCTCTTGATCAGGCGGAGGTTGATATGCTCTTCAAGCGTATGACGGCGGGCACACCAAAGCACAACATTGACCTCGTGGTTGGTGACCAGGTGACTATTGTCGATGGTCCATTTAAGGACCTTGGCGGCAAAGTTGATGAGGTGGACAACGAGCGTGGTCGCGCAAAGGTTCTCGTCTCTATGTTCGGTCGTGAGACGCCTGTTGAGCTTGATTTCCTTCAAATCTCAAAGATATAAATATTAATACTTGAAAAATCCTCAAGAGTAAGGTAGACTCGAGGAACTTACAATCATGGCAAAGAAAATTACAAAAAAGGTAAAAGTAGTCATTCCAGCAGGAAAAGCAACCCCCGCACCACCTTTGGGGCCTGCGCTTGGTCAGGCTGGCGTAAATATTGGTGAATTCGTTACAAAGTTCAACGAAGCAACACGTGACCAAATGGGGGACCTCGTGCCAGTAGTCGTTACGGTGTACGAAGATCGTTCGTTCACGTTCACAATGAAAACACCCCCTGCATCAAACCTCCTTTTTAAGGTAGCAGGCATTGAGAAGGGCTCAAAAAAGAATGCAACATCAAAGGTTGCAACAATTACGAAAGCGCAACTTCAACAAGTAGCAGAGCGCAAGATGAAGGATTTGAATGCGAACGACATTGAGGCAGCAATGAAAATCATTGCAGGATCGGCACGTTCAGCAGGAATTGAAATTAAATAAACTATTTTTGAAAAGCCCCGCTATCGCGGGGCTTTTCTTATGGAATTAAAAACACCCGAGAAATCCGTTAGGACTTCTCGGGTGCGAGCCGTTACACTTTCTTGTACTTCGGCTTCCAGGAGCCGTTGCCATCTTTCGTGAAGTCACTGAAGAGCATCGGCTCACTTTCAATCATGAGCCCCGCGATTTTCGAGAACACGTGGAAGATCTCTTCTTCGGCGGACGGTTCGTCAGCACGCATCGTGATGACATGGCGCAGGGCGCGCATGTTGCCGGACCAGACACCACCAGTGGCCACGCCCATGCCGACGATGCGACGGAGGCACGAAGTCACGCGCTTCTTGTAATGGAAGTTGTGGCTGCCTTCTTCCATGTCCCAGACCCCGAGGAGTTCTTTGTAGAACTCTTCTGTTGCCCCGAATGCACGATCGAAAATCTCGCGAGTTGCCTTCTTGCGGGCGGCGAGGTCAGCATCATCAGACGGGTTTTCCAGAATCGAATTGGGAACCCAGTAGGGAATGTCCTTGTCGAAGCGGATGTACCGCATACTGCCTTCGGAAATTGCCCAGCCTGCACGGTGGCGGTTCATTTCGCCAGTAAAGACGCGGCTGACGCCTTCTATGGCGAAGTTGTACACCGAGTGCTCAAATACTGAGCCGTGACCCGACTTGAGGATGTTGTCGATGTACTCGACGAGGTCAGTCCTGACCTTGGTAACGTTCGGGTTGAGACCAGGCTCAAAGCTCTTGTAGCAGCGCTTAGCCGCAAGGGCGATAAGAAGCGCTGGGTCGGTCACCGCTTCCTGCTCGGGAATCTCGTAGCCATTGGCTTCAAGATAATCGAGCCACCGACGTACCTCAACGCGGTTTACGGACGTCTTCCCGATGAGGAAAACGTCGATATCAACATGCTTAGGCATGATATCTCCTTATGTTTGTGGTTGCGAAAGTGCTACCTAATTCTCACACTACCTTTCATCACTATCTGTGTCAATCTTTGTAGTCCGCACCTCTGGTTTATGCTATAAATGATGTGGATAGCTGTGAGACAGGAGAATCCATGAAAACACCATTTATCATAATAGACGGACTCGACGGTTGTGGAAAAGGAACGCAACTCAACCTTTTAAAGGAACGTGCATCACACGAGGGTCGCGTTTTTGTTTTTACGCGTGAACCAGGCGGAGCGCCCCTCTCAGAAAAATTGCGGGAACTGTTTAAGTCCGACATTGGGATGAAAGCAAGCGCCTTTACACAGTCGCTTATGATGTGGGCTTCGCGGCGTAATTATCTTGAGGAAATTGTCTGGCCTTCGCTGGCGAATAATGTTCCCGTGATTTCAGATAGAGGTGACTCTTCAACACTTGCATATCAAGTATTTGCAAAGCAGACTCCAGAGTTAGAACCAGAATTCTGGCGTATGCGAAAGTTAGTATTTGGAGAGCAGGAGCCAAGTCTTTATATTATCTTGGATGTTCCTGCGGAAGTGGCGCGCGTTCGCTCGCTCGCCGACGGAGATCACTCTTCGCAATTTGATATTGCGCCAATTGATTTTTACGAGCGTGTTCGTGCAGGATTCGGTGCTTTTGCAAAAGCACTTCCGGACAAGGTTGTAGTTATTGACGGGGATCGCTCTCCGGAGGAAATTCATAGAGATTTCTACCGTGTGGTGAGCGAGGCCTGTGGGTGGTGAAGATGGCTTACAAAAACCCCGAGTGGAAACTCGGGGTTTTCTCTTTTTTGCGGTGTGCTATGATGCTACCAGTTAATTTTTAAATTTATGGCACTCCGACTCAATATTCAGAAACTTGATCCTCGCGCGGTAATTTTGTCGCACGCGCATGAAGGGGATGCGGGAATGGACCTTTGTGCTCTTGATCAGGTGCTTCTTCCCGCACACAAGCGTGCGCTTGTTGGAACAGGGCTTGCGATGGAAATACCTCTTGGATATGTCGGACTTGTTTGGGGGAAGAGCGGGCTTGCGACAAAACACGGAGTAGCAATTCTTGCGGGCGTTGTTGATGCGGGTTACCGTGGTGAAATAATGGTGGCTCTTTTAAACACCAGTGATGAAGATTATGTAATTGAAGCAGGCCACAAAATTGCACAGATGCTGATTCAAAAAATTGAACATCCAGAAATCGTTGAGGTGTCAGAATTATCAAGTACGACGAGAGGTGAGCAGGGGTTTGGCAGTACGGGGAAGTAACCATTACCAAAAAAACGAAGTCATGAGCCTGGGTTTTTCTCCTGTCCCTATCGTGATATGATGCGTAGATATGATGCAAGAGAAACTCGAAATATTGGTACGAGAAGCACTGGCTGTTTTGGATATCCAGGCAGACGAGGTGCTTATTGAATATCCAGCAGATGCCACCCATGGCGACTACGCGACGAATGTTGCGCTTATGTATGCAAAAGCTGCGGTGCTCACACCGCGCGAACTTGCGGCGAATCTTGTAAACGAGATGATGCGCGTGTTGCCCGAGGAGATTGAAGCAATTGAGGTCGCCGGTCCAGGTTTCATAAACTTCAGACTTTCTGATAAATATTTTTCTCAAGCATTGAACACTGCAATCGAGAAAAAGGGAAGCTGGGGACACAATGAAACACTAAAAGGGAAAAAGGTTATTGTTGAGTACACGGATCCAAATCCATTTAAGGAGTTTCATATAGGACACTTAATGTCTAACGCGGTTGGCGAATCGATTGCACGCATTATTGTTGCGAGCGGGGCAGATACAAAACGCGCATGCTACCAGGGTGACGTGGGGATGCATGTTGCAAAATCGGTATGGGGCTTAATGCAAGTTGAAAAATATCGGGAACTAAACAATTTGCCCGAGGAGCCGTTCGATGATTTCGATACTGTTGTCCTCGGTAAAGCTTATGCACGCGGTGCTCAGGCCTACGAAGCAGACTCAGCAGCCAAAGCAGAAATTATTGAAATAAATAAAAAAATATACAAACAAACAGACGCACTCGTGAATAAACTTTACGGATGGGGACGTAAAATAAGTTTAGATTATTTCGAAACAATCTATAAAAAACTTGGCACAACGTTTGATGAATATTTCTTTGAATCGGAAACTGCGGAGTTTGGTAAAAAGATAGTTCTTGACAACCCTGCAATTTTTGAAAAAGGGGAGGGCGGCGCGATCGTCTACAAAGGGGACGAATCTAAAGGTCTCCATACGAGAGTTTTCATCAACTCTGAGGGCTTGCCGACCTACGAGGCAAAAGAGCTCGGTTTGGCAAAAATAAAGTACGATTGGTACCAATATGATACGTCTATCGTCATCACGGGGAATGAGGTGAATGCATATTTTAGGGTGCTTCTCGATGCGATGTCGAAGGTATTTCCTGATTTGGCAAAAAAAACAATTCATATTTCGCACGGCATGCTTAGATTGCCGACAGGCAAAATGTCCTCACGCACGGGTGACGTCATAACCGCGGAGTCTCTCATCGCAGACGTAAAAGAAAAAGCGTTTGAGAAAATAGATAGCGAGGCATTGCGCGAAGAGGAGAAAAATATTGTTGCCGAGCAGGTTGCAATAGGCGCAATTAAGTATTCAATTCTTCGCCAAGCATCAGGCAAAGATATTATTTTTGATTTTGAGCAATCGCTTTCATTTGAGGGAGACTCGGGTCCGTACTTGCAGTACACGCACGCACGCACACTCTCCCTTCTCGCAAAAGCAGGAGGCAAAAGTATTGATCCTCTTACTGCCCACGAGGGGACAAACGCGCTTCATAAAAAAATTCTTCAATTCCCTGATGTCGTGCTGCGCGCGAATAAAGAGCGTGAACCGCACTACATTGCGACATACCTGATTGAGCTTTCCCGTGAATTTAACGGATACTATGGAAACACAATTGTTCTTGATGGATCATCCGATGAGCCGTATAAGCTGGCCCTTGTGAAAGCTACATCTCAGACTCTTAAAAATGGCCTTAACCTATTGGCGATCCCTACTCCTGAGCGAATGTAGTTTCTCTTAGAGCAAAAATTACAAAAGGGCGGCTCTT
>JAKANJ010000040.1 GCA_021823825.1 bacterium
CATTTCATAAGTCAAATCTGCCCGACTGCTGCAAGAGGTGAAAAAACTACGAGTTCTCAATCGGATCAATCATTGTTGTCTGTATTGTTTCAGCTTTGCTCATGACCTGATTCCCGTAAGTTGAGGCCCAGGAAGAGCGTGAGCAGGATGACCCAGAAAAATACTTGCAAGCAGCATTGCGTTCAGCACTATATGAACCCGCAACAGCCCCGTTGTCCTTGAGCAAGAACCCGGCCGCCATAAATGCGTCCTCCGCACGCCATGGGTCTGCCGAGGGAACCCCCAAAGCGTTCGCGATTAAATTTTGATAGAGAACCCAAGTAGAAGGTATAAACTGTGCAGCGCCCATCGCTCCTCCGTATCCAATCGCCTGAGGACATGAAACAAGGGTATTAAATGGATCACGACCAACGTTGGCGGTGATTCTCAAGAATGGTGCAACATCGCGATCGGGTTTCATAACACGAGAAATCGCATTCCCTGTACGAATTGAAACACCAGCCCCTGTGTCAGGATCCTTCAGGTAACAAGACCCCTGATTTTTTCCAAAACCAGACTCCTGCATAAAAATTGCAAGAAGAAAGGCCGGGCGAATACCTGTTTTCTTCGAGACGGCATTTGCGTATTCAAGGGCCTGTCCGAACTGAATTTCACCAGTATCACGCAGTGCAAAGAGTGCGGCACGAATCGATGCAGCCCGTGCTTGCTTTTCAAGAAGCACTTTTTGGTATGCCTTCTCCTGCCCTTTTGTGGCTTTTAGCAATTGTGTTTTTTCTGCTTCTCTTGCTGCAAGAAACTTTTTCTCAAGCTGTGCCTGATACTGCAAATCCGTCTGCTGATTTTTTTTGTCTTCAAGCGCAGCCTGTTCTTGTTCCGTATTTTTTTTCGCTGTACCGACGATGTCGAGCGATTGGCCGACTGCATCTTCAACGTACTGGAAATTATCAAGATCGCTAAAAAATTGTGATACATCCTGGTCAGACAGTGCCAACGAAACGACCGAGTAGTTATCAAGCTCATCAATACGCCTCAGGAAACCAGCAAGGGACTGGTGCTCCGCATCTATTTGTGCCGCGTATGTAGTGATTGTTTGTTTTTTCACTCCGATGCTTTCTGTAAGACTTGCTATCTGAAGAGCTGCTGCATTAATAGAAAGTTTCGCCTTTGCAATTTGGGCATTGAGAATCGCAACATCGCGAGAAAGTGACGCGCCCTCCTGTTGCTTGCTCGTCACGAGCGCATCGTATACATTGATTTCTTTGTCACACGCAGTGACATCAGCTTCAAGTCTTGCACGGCAGACGGAGTCGCTGCATGAAGGAGGGATGACGTCATTACACGAAGGAGCTGGAGCAACCTGCGCAAAGGTACCCGGAACCAACCACGCAAAAGCGCCCCCCAAAAGTAAGGAAACAAGCGCAAATTTTATGAGGAAACTTCTGGGCATAACGCCTTCCATTATATCAAAAAATGCACCGAACGTCATTTATCGTTCGGTGCATTTTTGAGAGATTTCGTATTATTTCTTTTCTGCTACAGGCTCTTCCCCTTCTGCTCCTTCTGTTGCCTGTTTACCCTTCTTTTCCACCTCAATCGAAGCAATATCAGCAGGAGCTTCTTCAACTTCTTCTGCAGCAACAGAAATTGCAGCGATAACTTCGTCTGCACCCGTTACCAACGTCACACCCTTTGGCATAACGATTGAACCAGCAAGAATTTGGCTATCAAGAGTATCGAGAGTTGAGATGTCAATTTTGAAACCGTGAGGAAGGTCTTCGGGAAGTGCCTTGACTTCTACCTCGTGAAGTACCTTAACAAGAGTACCTGCAAGATCCTTGACTGCCGCTGAAACACCAACGAATTCTAGTGGTACTGCAACCTCAACCTGGTGTCCTTTTTCAAGAACATAAAAATCTGCATGAATTGGCACACCCTTGACTGGATCAACTTGAACTTCATGAATAAGAGCATTCATTTTACCCTTTGGCATTTCAAGAACTACAACGGTCGACTCGCCTGCCTCATTCCACACTTTCATGAACTCCTTCATTGAAAATACGCAAGGCGTAGCTTTTTCTTTGTGACCATAATAAACTGCGGGGATAAAGCCCTCCTCCCGTACAGAAGCAAGTTTTGACTTTGCACTTCTCTCCTCTCCTTTTAGTGTAAGCATGGGGTGCAGTATACGGATTTCTGGGAAAAAGGCAAGCGCCTGGCCACTCATAAAGAACGAGAAAGGGCTCGCTTACGCGAGCCCTTATGATTCTTGTCCCTTAGCGGGGTCCCCTTATATTGACCCAATTGGGCGGGATGGGAATTTTTCCCTCCCATACACCTCTCTCAAACGTACGAATGATGGCAGGGTCGGACATATCCAGTAGATTAATTTCTACATCCAACACAATACCATGCTCTTCTGTTACCGTTACCTTGCCAATTTGGCCAGAACCGAGCTTAAGCACCGTAAACTCAAGGTGCAGGTCTTCACATTCTGCCAAAATTAACATGATATTTTCATCCAGCTCTCTCGCGCTCGTAAAATTTTGCGCAGCGTGCATCATGCAACGCATCGCGAGGTCGTATATATATCGAGTCCTCCCTCTTAGGTTTGGGCTATCGAAAGACATGGTTGTCTCCTCCCCTGTTGAAGTTCGAATACCATACCCACAAAACAGCAAGATAAATCTAACTAGACGTTAGAACAAGTAGGAGATAATGTCAATAAAACTACATGCCGCTGAATAGTCGTAGACGAGCCTCAATAACTTTCTCCATGGCTTCTCTTGGTCCCTTCATTATCTTATAAGGAGCAACTTCGTCTGGGTGCTCATTCAGATAGGTATGGAGTGTGCTCACAAACGCAACACGCATCTCCGTATTGATGTGTACAATGTTGATACCCGCCTTGATACCGTTAGTAAAGTCCTCATCAACTGTTCCTGAACCTCCATGAAGAACGAGTGGCACGCCCGCAGCCGTGCGAATGTGTCCAATACGCTCAATATCCAAACGTGGGTCATGTGTTGCTCGAAGCATCCCATGAATATTCCCAACAGCTGGAGCAAATAAATCAACACCTGTTTCTGTGACAAAATGAACTGCCTGTTCAGGTGATGTGAGTGAGAGGTTATCAAACTTAACCCCTTCAGGGATATCATCAAGGACCTTTGACGATGTGCCAATGTATCCGACCTCACCTTCTATAAGGACATCCCGGCCTGAAGCACGTGCATATGCGACACATTCTTTTGTTAACTTAATATTTTCTTCCAGTGGCAATTTTGCACCATCGAAGATAACAGAATCAAATCCTGCATCAATCGCTTCCTTCACACGCTCTACTGAATATGTGTGATCAGCATTAATATAAATTGGGTAGTTATATTCCTCTCGAATACTTCTTACAAGAGCTACCGCTTGCTTTACTCCGACAAAATCGCGCTCACCTTCAGACAAACCAACAATTACTGGTAAATTAAGTTTTTGTGCCGCATGAAAAATTGCCCAAAGCCCCTCTAGGTTTGAGATATTAAAATGCCCTAATGCGGTTTTTTTTGCTCCAGCCTCTTTTATCGCTTCTCGCAATGTTGGTATTGTATTCATACGCCTGATTATACTCTAAAAATATATGCTCAACAAAACAATCTTTAACTAGTCTTCCGGGCTCGTGAATTTGTCCGCCCCACTCCACATATACGCCATGGCGTATATGTGGAGTGGGGCAAATCTTTTGCTAATTTTTAAATAATGATTGTTTTGCTATACTAGCCCTTATATGAACGAGAAATTAGATTTTGTAGCAATTGGCGATACTGTTATTGACGCATTTATTCACCTTAACCCGGAGCACGCACACACGACGCGAGGACCCGCAAATACGCAAATGCTTTGCATGCAATTCGGTAGTAAAATTCCTTATGACTTTGTAAAAGTTGTACCAGCAGTCGGAAATAGCGCAAACGCCGCAGTTTCTGCAGCACGTCTCGGCCTCAAGAGTGGGCTCATTACAAGTCTTGGCAACGATCACAGTGCAGATGAATGCCTTGAGGTCTTTAACAATGAAGGAGTAAGTACAAAATTCATTACAAAAGAAGATGGCAAGAGAACAAACCATCACTACGTGCTTTGGTACAAAGATGACCGCACGATTCTCATCAAACATGAGCAGTTTACCTACGCAATGCCCGATATCGGTTCGCCGAAGTGGCTCTACCTATCTTCGCTTGGTGAACATTCAATTCCTTATCACCACGAAATCGCTGCTTACCTAGAATCACACCCTGACATTAAACTTGCATTCCAGCCGGGAACATTCCAAATAGAATTGGGCACAGAAACTCTCGACGCTCTCTATAAAAGGACTGAGGTATTTTTCTGTAACACTGACGAAGCACGGCTTATACTAAAAACCGGAGAAGGCGATGGCGGAGTACTTGCAAAAATGATGACAACAATCGGTCCAAAGATTGCGGTAATTACTGACGGCTCAAAGGGTGCGTACGTTTATGATGGGGCTGATACTTGGTATATGCCTACGTACCCAGATCCTAAACCACCCTATGATAGAACCGGTGCCGGTGATGCCTACGCATCAACATTCGTTGCAGCACTCGCCCTTGGAAAAACACCCTCAGAAGCAATTGAATGGGCGCCTATCAATTCAATGTCTGTAGTACAAAAGATTGGTGCGCAAGAAGGGCTCCTCAAGCGAGAAGAGCTTGAACAATTCCTCAAGGACGCACCGGAAGGTTACAAAGTTGAAAAAAGAAGTTAAAGAAATCCTACTCTAACTAAAAAATCCGCAGTAAACTGCGGATTTTTTAATATTCCAACTCTAGCTTATCAGTGCTTCAACGACTGACTCAATCCCCCCTGCATCCATTCCATAATGCTTCACGAGTTCATTTGGTGTGCCGGACTGACCGAACATATCCTGTGCGCCGACAAATTTCATTTTGACGGGGTGCTCTTGCGCAAGTACTTCAGCAATAGCAGACCCCATTCCACCTGCAACCTGGTGCTCTTCAACCGTTACAATTGCTCCGCACTCTTTTGCGAGAGTAACGACTGCTTCCCTATCCATCGGCTTCACGGTACCAATATTCATTACCACTGCGCCAACCCCCTTTTTCTCAAGATCTCGTGCCGCAATTATTGCGTTATAAACAAGTGAACCACACGCAATGATGCCAACTTTCACTGGCGCGCTTTCTGGACGATAAAAAATTTGCGCTTTGCCAATTTCAAATGGAGTATCTT
>JAKANJ010000041.1 GCA_021823825.1 bacterium
CCTCTGGCTATCAGCAAATAAGCTGGACTAGCGATTAATATATGAATACTAAAATTAAAAAAATTATTGTTGTGTCGGGTGTCGTGTTCCTTCTGTCTGCTTCTCAAACTTTTGCGGTAATGAGGGTCCCCTTTCCTAATAGTTCGTCACTACAGCCCTTGCCGATAGATGTGCAGCCCAACATAACAAACAATGCAAATTCTGGCACGACAACAACAGGTATAGATACAGATCAGCCAGCGGTTCAGAGCGAAGAAAGTTCGCAAACAGGCGTCCAGGGTGCAGGTCAGGGAAGCAACATGTCGTGGTACTTTTATGTTGGGATTATTGTTGGCCTTGTTTTTGTTTTTGCAATGAGATATTTTTTGCGAAAGAAAAAATAGCCTATTCTGTACACAAAAAATGCACACAAAACTGCATTTTTTGTGCATGCATTACATATGCTATGATAAGTGAATGAAGAAACTTATTATTGGCAATTGGAAGATGTACCCTGCGAGTATCAAAGACGCAAAAGCAAAATTTAGTGGAATTAAAAAGGTCGCAAGCGGATTACGGAATGTTCAAACAGTTATTTGCCCTCCATCTGTGTATGTTGGTGATCTTAAGAAAATCATAAGCGGTCATCGCTGTGTTCTCGGTGCGCAAAATATATGGATTGAGAATGAAGGCGCCTATACCGGTGAAGTGTCGCCCGCGATGCTCTCGTCGCTTGGAGTTCACTATGTTATCGTCGGGCATTCTGAGCGACGTGCAATGGGTGAGACCGATGAACTTATAAGCAAAAAAGTCGTCGCGGGCATCAAAGCAGGGCTAACAGTCGTGTTGTGTGTCGGTGAGAAAGAACGTGACCTTGATGGTGAATATTTAAAACTTATCGCCGAGCAGCTAACGATAGCGTTGCGTGGAGTTTCTAAAAAAGATTTAAAGCAAATTGTTGTTGCCTATGAGCCAGTTTGGGCCATCGGTAAATATGCACTTCGCGCGGCGACAGCAGAAGACGCACTTGAGGCATCAATTTCTATTAAAAAAACGCTTGCTGGTTTGTATGCGACTGCAGCGACTGAGGTCCCTATCCTTTACGGTGGCTCTGTTGATGCAAAAAATGCTGAGGAATTTGTTACAAAATCGCGAGTTGACGGTCTTCTTGTTGGGCGGACGAGCTTGGATGTTGTGGCTTTTACTGAAATTCTAAAGAAGATTGGTAATCTAAAATAATATGAATATACCTACAATCAGGGATATTAAGGATTTAAAGGGTAAGCGCGTCGTGTTGCGGCTAGACTTTAACGTGCCGATGAGAAATGGAAAGATTGTAGAAACGATGCGTATTGACCGAGCAATACCAACAATTGAATATTTGCGAAAAAAACAAGCAAGAATAATTATTTTGTCTCACCTCGGATCAGATGCTTCAATGTCTCTAAAGCCTGCGGCTCGGTACCTTGCAAAGGCACTCAACACTGACGTTGGGTTTGTCCCAGACTTTCGAACACCGGACGCGCGAAAGATTGCCGAACGTTTGCCGCTTGGAGGAATTATCGTTTTTGAAAATTTGCGTCTTGACCCTCGTGAATTAGAAAATAACATAACCTTTGCAAAGTACCTTGCTTCTTTTGGTGACGTCTACGTTAACGATGCATTCGCGGTATCACATCGAGTGCATGCTTCGATTGTTGGAATCACAAAGTATCTTCCAAGCTATATTGGACTCCTGGTGTCAGATGAGATAAAAAATTTATCATTAGCCCTTCATCCGATTCATCCATTTCTTTTTATCCTTGGGGGAGCAAAGTTCGATACAAAAATGCCTCTCTTGAAGAAGTTTATGAAGACAGCTGACACTGTTTTTGTCGGTGGTATTCTTGCTAACGATTTCTTTCATGACAAAGGGCTTGAGGTCGGACTTTCTGTGGTAGACACTTATCAGCATAAGCTCACGCCACTTTTAAAGAAGGGGAATATCGTTCTTCCTCTAGACGTTGTTACTAAAAGTGGAGATGCGGTAAAAAAGGTTACAAGCAAGGAGGTGGGTGAGGTGCTGCCAAATGAAAGCATTGTTGATGTTGGGCCAGAGACTATTAAAAACCTCGTACCGATTTTAAAGAAAACTAAGCTAGTGGTCTGGAATGGGCCACTTGGATATTACGAGGGAGGTTTTGATAAGGGGACAATAGCGTTGATGAATGCAATTGCAAAAAGCAAAGCAGTATCAATTATCGGAGGGGGCGATACTGCAGTTATTGTGGAGAGACTCGGGATTGCAAAGAAAATTACATTTGTTTCAACCGGAGGGGGAGCAACGCTTGAATTTTTGGCAGATGGAACGCTTCCCGGGATAGAGGCAATTGGGAATTGTAAAAAAGGAAAGTAAATATTATTACATAAACTATGCCATGGCGTGGATTGGAACGCGCAAAAATTTCTGGACGGATCTAAATAAAAACACCGCTCGTGAGCGGTGTTTTTATTTAGAAGAATTTTTGAACTATACTTTTTTTGCGACTTTCTTTGTGGCTTTCTTTTTTGGTGCTACCGTGATTGATTTTTTGATGTTTTTCCAGTGTCCGCGGAGCTCACGAACCATCATTTCAATTTCTGCGGGATCAATGTTTTTGATGTTTTTATACTTTGCACCTACTTTGTCAACAATCATATTGTATTGTTCCTCGGTGACATCTCTCATTTTTTCAACGCCTTCGAGAACTTCTGCCTTTGCTTTTAGCATCCAACTGCGAATTTTTTTACGATTCTTCGCGCCGTCTTTACCATAAAGAAAGTATCCTGCGGCTGCAAATGCTGCGACTGCGGCGAGCCCTGCACCTACTGCTATATTTGATTTTGTTTTTTTGTCCATAATATATTATTTAAATTATTATCCTTATTTTTTACTGCGCGAACGGTCTTTCTTCTTGCCCAACGACTGAACAAAGCCTACAAGCCACTGTGCAAACTCCCCAATGTTTCCTTTTAGCTCATTGCGTGCAGTTTTTGTTCCCTTTGCAAACTGTTCACTTTCTCTTTCAACAATGTGAGTAATTTGACTTACATCTCGCGCTGCGCGTATGACGTAAAATAAAACGACTCCAATAAACACCGCAAGCACAACCATCGCGAGAGTGGTCACAAAAAAGAAAATGTCCATCTTTGCAAAAGCGTCCATGTGTGTGAGCACATTGTATCACCAAGCAGTAGTACGAGCAAAGTCTAGCGAAGCTCCTCCTGAATTTTTTCTCTTGTCACCGCCATCTCACCTTCGTTGTAGGGGCGAGCACCGCGCCAGTGGGTAAACCCATCACCTTCTATGCGCGGAACAATATGAATATGGGTGTGGAAAACCAGCTGGCCTGCAACGGAATCATTATTCATTTCTATATTGATACCATCTGCTTTGAGTGCTTTCTTTATTGCTACTGCAAGTTTTTTTATAACGGGAGCAATATGCGCGAGCACTTCGTCCGGAGTGTCATATAGATTTTCAAAATGGACCTTGGGCATAACAAGCGTGTGCCCGATATTTACTGGATGCAAATCCAAAAAGGCAAGAGTCTGTTCATCCTCGTATATTTTTTCTGCGGGTATTTCGCCAGCAATTATCTTACAAAATATGCAATCGTTCATACCCCTAGTATATGGTAGAATGCCGACTATGTCATCAACACTCTCGCAATACCCTGAACTTGTGCAAACACTGCTAAAAAATAGAGGAATCACTAATTTTGATGAAGCAGAGCGTTTTCTCAACCCTTCATTTGAGCGAGATATCGCGGATCCGTTTGGAATACTCAATATGGACAGAGCTGTTGAGCGTATTCTTGTGGCAATCGATGCGAACGAGCACATTGCTATTTTTGCCGATTATGATGCTGATGGCATCCCCGGAGCGGCACTTTTTAATGATTTTTTAAAAAAAATTGGATATAAAAATTTTGAAATATATATTCCGCATCGAAACATTGAAGGATATGGGTTAAGCATGAAAGCAGTCGATACGCTCGCATCCCATCAGGCGACGCTTATTGTGACAATTGATTGCGGTATCACCGATGTCGCAGAGGCCGCCTATGCTAAAGAGCTTGGTATTGATGTAATCATCACAGACCACCACCTAACACAAGAGGTGCTGCCTCCTGCATACACTATTCTGAACTCAAAACAACCAGGTGATACCTATCATGACAATATGCTCTGCGGCGCAGCACTTGCATGGAAACTGGTTTGTGCGCTTCTCGTTCGGCGTGGCGAGGAGTGGGGTATACCCTCTGGTTGGGAAAAGTGGTTGCTTGATATGGCGGGACTTTCAACGGTTGCTGACTTAGCGCCACTGCAAAAAGAAAACCGCGCTCTTGCGTACTACGGGCTCACCGTTTTACGAAAATCAAAGCGACTCGGGTTGCTCGCGCTTTTTGAAAAAATGAACATGGCGCAAAATACTGTTACCGAAGATGATATCGGTTTTATGATCGGACCACGGATAAATGCTGCGGGGCGAATGGGCAACCCCATGGATGCGTTTCACTTACTTTCGGCAGAAACAAAAAAGGAAGCAGATGAATATGCAGAAAAGTTGATGTATCTGAATGATGCACGAAAGGGCATAGTTGCAAGCATGGTAAAAGAGGCGCGACGTCATCTGGAAACACGTGAGCTTCGAGATGTAATAGTTGTGGGGAACCCTTTGTGGAAGCCGGGGCTTGTTGGATTGGTTGCTTCAAGCCTTGCGGAAACGTACACACGAACTGTTTTTGTATGGGGGCGGAGTGATGATGGTGAAATTAAAGGATCCTGTCGTTCTGACGGAACAGTTAACCTCGTAGATCTTATGACTTCTGTTCGCAAGGAAGTATTCCTCGGTGTTGGTGGTCACGAACGAGCGGGAGGTTTCTCTGTTTCAAACGACGGTATACACGTACTTGAGGATGAACTTGTTTTAGCGTATCAAATTGTTAAAAAGGAAAAAGAAGTGGACGGCCAGCATGCTGAAGCAACACTGTCTCTTGCGGATGTGAATTGGGTAAACTGGAAACACGTTGCAAAGTTTGCACCATTCGGAGTTGGAAATCCTAAGCCGACATTTCTTTTTGAAAAGGTAAGCATCGCCGAGGTACGATATTTCGGAAAAGAGCGAACACATCTTGAGCTGTCATTTGAGAATTCTGGAATAAAAGCAATTTAGATCGGA
>JAKANJ010000042.1 GCA_021823825.1 bacterium
TGAAGCGCCCAATATTGATAATAATTTAGAAGGCGCAAATAGTAGAGGCGGCCAAAAAATGAAGCAAAAATGGAGATGGTGGGCCATATTACTTGTAGGCCTAATTACCTATTCTTTGGGCGTAAATTTATTACAGTATATCGGGAGCAAGAATAGAACTATTGGGGATTTTTTAGTAAATTTTGCACTATCAAACTCTTGTAATCTTGGTAAAAGTGATTGTGATGAGCCTCGCGCTATTCCCAAGATACTTCAGAATAAAAAAATTGTTTTTAACAGCGATATATCCGTTGAATTTAACCCTCTTTCGCAGACCGAACGTGGATTTGGTGAGGTAGATGTGCTGGGGATATTGAACACAAATCCTGGCGGGCCCGGCGTGGACACTTCGTATAAACCAGATTTTGGAAAATGGGGCTATCTCCAGGACAGAGAGTATAAGATAGTAAGAGCAGTGTACCATTATAATTGTTCGTATTGTGTTGATAGTAGTAGCTATGGCTATCTGGTTGTGGAAGATCCAGAAGGGAACAGATTTGAATTACTCCTCGACGATATGGATGTATCAACAGAACCGGCACGAGATATTCCTTGGGACGAGCAGCTCCCTTCCGAAATTGGCCTAAAGGAGTATTTTGGTAGACTAATAGATATCAAATTAGGTTCTACGTAGGTCATCTCCATGGGCCCGGCCTTGGGGGAGTTATCCACAGGTACCCCCTAAAAAGCTCCGCCCTTTTGAAAAGGGCGGAGCTTTTTAGGGGGGTGGATTTGCGAAAACAGCAATTTTTGCTAGGATGGGGAATATGAAAAATAAGAAAACTTTGGGAATTATTGGACTTTCTATCGTTGCTATTCTTGCGGGTTTTTTAATTTATCGCGATATGCGAAAAAGAGAAAACACTCAACCTGCGACTACGATTAATGGTGTCACAATGACAGGGAATGGGAGTGTGGCGGTAGAGCCTATTGGCAGCAGTACTGCAAGTAGCACCACCATCAGTGGCCAAAACCTCCCTCCTCCGCCACCACTCGACCGCTCTGTTGCACCTCTTTCAACGCTCACTCCTCAAGTAGTTAAAATTGTTGATGCTGATATGGCTGCAACTATTGCAACACTTAAGAGCAATCCAATGCGCATAGATGCATGGATTGACTTGGGGTTGCAAAGAAAAGAGCTTGGCGATTACATTGGAGCTCGAGATGCTTGGGAATATGCGAAGGCTCTGGGACAAGACACCAACATTGTGCCTTGGAACAACCTTGGTGACCTTTACCACTACTACTTAAAGGATTATCCAAAATCAGAGTTGAACTGGAAGAAGGTAATAGCATTGAAACCTGATTACATTCAAGCATATCGTGGCCTTTTTGAGTTGTATTTTTATTCGTACACGGAAAAAGCAGACCAAATTCCCGTTTTCTTGAAAGCGGGCATTGCCAAGAACCCAAATTCTCCTGATCTAAAACAAATGCTTGCTGATTACGAACAGTCACTCACCAAATAAAGAATTCTTCTGACACACAGCAAAGAGCCGCCTGTCGCGCATGCGTGACAGGCGGCTCTTTGCTGTAATCGCAATTTCCTACGTTTTGTGGTATAATGTAAATATGAATGAAGTTGTCAAAACCGTAATTGGGTTTGTGGCGATTTTACTGGTGGGCCTTGGTGGTGTAACGGTTTCAGAGGTCATGAAGCTGGGGAATATGAATTCTGTCATTATGACGGTTGACAATATCTCCCACGCACGATAGGATAATCCCGAAGCCCGAAGAAGTAGGCGGTCCTAGAGAAATGGGACATTAAGCCCTGCGGAGGTCGACTCATAGCCACCGTAATACGGATGGCTAGGCTTTACGGCTTTTGCGCATCGCGCGAAAGCCGTTCAATCGTATATTTATGGCAATTACAAAACAGAAAAAACAAGAGATTCTCAAGACGACGAAAGAGCGCCTTGCAGGAACAAAGTCTGTCGTTTTCGTAAATTTTAAGGGTCTCACGGTGGGTGAAACAAAAGCACTCCGTAGGAAACTTGCAGAAGATAACGTTGGGTACTTTGTTGCTAAAAAGACATTGGCAAAGCGCGTACTTGCAGAGCTCGGAACAAAGGGTGAAATGCCTGAGCTCCAGGGGGAACTTGCGATCGCCTATTTGTCAGCAAGTGGAAATGGTGCCGACGTTCTTGCGCCAGCGCGTGAGACGTACGCGTTCCAGACTGCAGCTCACGACAAAGGTTCTATCGAAATAATGGGTGGAATTTTCGATGGCGAGTATAAAACGAAACAGGAAATGATGGCTATCGCAACGATTCCATCACTCCACACACTCCGTGGTATGTTTGTGAACATTATCAACTCACCAATCCAGCGTTTTGTTATCGCGCTTGAGGAGGTTCGCAAGCAGAAGGAGGGAGCAACCGCATAACTATTGTTACTAACTATTTAAAAGAAATTAATTATTATGACTGAAGAAACTAAAGTAGTGTCAGTTCCCGCAAAGTTTAAGGACATTGTGGAGAAAATTGAGGCGATGTCAGTTCTTGACCTCAATGAGCTTGTTAAGGTGTTTGAAGAGAAATTCGGCGTTTCTGCGACAGCCGTAGCTGCAGTAGCAGCAGTAGGTGCAGCCGGTGGAGCTGAGGAGAAGGATTCATTTAACGTTGAGCTTTCAGCGTTTGGTGACCAGAAAATTGCGGTCATCAAGGTGGTAAAAGAGGCTCTCGCTATGGGTCTCAAGGAAGCCAAGGACCTCGTTGAGTCTGCACCAGCAATGCTCAAAGAAGGTATGAAGAAGGCAGAGGCAGAAGACCTCAAGAAGAAAATTGAGGAGGCTGGTGGTAAGGTTACTTTTAAGTAAATTTCAAAGTTACCCGCCCGCTTGGGAAGGGGTCGGGAAACGGGAGTTTCCCGTGTCGGAGAGTAGTGAGCTTTGCGAACGCTGAGAACCGAGGGTTCTTAGGGAGGAGCGAGGCGACGACGGCTGGTGGTAAGGTTACTTTTAAGTAAATTTCAAAGTAGGCCAGATTCTCTAGGAGAAGGGAAAAGTCCCGCAGGCAGCGCCTGTGGGGCTTTTCTGTAAGGGCGTCAAGTGCTATACTTCCCCCTATGGACTCCGTTAGAGGCTGCGGTCGCTATCAGGAAAACGTAAAATATCGAACGTAAATAAATTATTAAAATAAATTAATGCAGCGAGCGGACAGAGCCGCAACCTGCCTCTAACGGGATGGACTTATTGGGAAAACTATTTGGAAGTCAGGCACGCGTAAAAATTTTACGACTTTTCCTCCTCAACCCGCTTGATGTTTTTGATGCTCTGGCAGTTTCTACCAAGAGCAAAGTGCAGATTCAAGATGCTCGTCGCGAACTCGCTCTTCTCAAGACAGCTGGAGTTATCGCAGAAAAGTCGTTCATTAAAAAGGTGGGAACCAAAAGTAAGCGCGTACCCGGGTTTCAGCTTAAAGGAACATTTCCTCTCCTTGCTCCATTGAAAAGTCTTATTGTTTCTGAGACGCCACTCAATCGTGATGAAATCGGTCGAAGGCTTCGTGGTGTAGGTAAAGTTAAATTCCTCGCCATCTCGGGGATTTTTCTCAGCGAGCCTGATGCACGTGTTGATATTCTTATCGTAGGAGATGAACTTAAAAAACGTTCAATTGAAGCAGTATTGCGTTCAATAGAAGCAGAAATTGGCAAGGAACTTTCTTATGGTCTCATGGAGACCGCCGAGTTTCTCTATCGTATAAATGCTTACGATAAATTTGTCCGCGATATTCTTGATTTCAAACACGAGACAATCATTGATAGGCTAGGGGTGGAGTAGATATTAAAAAAGAAATCCCCCGAAACGCTTCGCGTTTCGGGGGATTTTACTTGTGTCGCTTATGCTATTTATCAGACGTGCATTTGAAGCTAACTTATCCACAGTAGTCTTTTATTGGCGCTTATAAATGTTATAATACGCAGAGGAATCAAACCGCTAATCCACATCCCGAACTCTACATCTGTAGTTGGTCGAGTGTCGGGTGTGGTGGGGTTGATGACAATTATTAGCCATAATAATCCTGATTACACAGATATACGACAACAGCGTCGGAAGTATGGTGGTAATAGGATTGTTAAAGTTTTATTAGTTTATTTAATAATATTAGTTACGCAGGGCTTGCCTTGTTTAACAGAAAAAAGATATGCCTATTATTTCAGATTGGGGGCTTAGATTGAGTGATGCCTTTACTCTTATCGGAGTGCAGGTTCTTCAGTTCCTCCCTAAGCTTTTACTCGCAATTATTATTTTCGCAGCCGGTTGGGTTATTGGTGTTGTCATCGCCGAGATAATTTCAAAAGCTATCAAAGCCATCAAGGTTGATGCACTTCTTGAACACGCAGGGGCAGGGGAGCTTGTTCGGAGAGCTGGATTCAATTTGAACGCCGGCAATTTTTTGGGTGGCTTAGTTAAGTGGTTTATCATCGTTGTATTTTTGGTTGCTTCCCTCGGTGTATTCCAGCTTGATGCAGTGAACTCATTTTTGACTAATGTTGTTCTTGGGTACATTCCTCAGGTAATCGTTGCGACCTTGATTCTTATTGTTGCAGCGGTGCTTGCTGATGTTGCAAAGAAAGTTTTGTCAGGAGGCGCACATGCTGTTGAGTCAAAGTCAGCAGAGTTTGTTGGCGGTATTGCAAAGTGGGCAATTTGGATTGTTGCAATCCTCGCTGCTCTTAACCAGCTTGGTGTTGCTGGCGCAATGGTTCAGACACTCTTTATCGGACTCGTTGCAGCCCTCGCAATCGCACTTGGCCTTTCATTTGGCCTCGGTGGCAAGGACGCAGCAGCTCGTTATATTGAAAAACTCCGTGGTGAGATTTCGCCTCGTGGATAGTGGTTACGGAACGATAAAAGGCCTGTTTTAGGCATATTTATCGGAAAAGGAACGGTTTCAGGCAAATTCGCTTGACACCGTTTTCTTTTTGTATATAATGCTAGCTATTGTTGTATATGAGTATTTCAAACCAGAAGCACCCTCGGCGGGATAGGTAAGTGGCCTTTTGGTCAGCTCACTTAATCCGCTCGTAGCGGATTTTTGTTTCTAAGACGGTTTGGAAAAGCTCATTGATT
>JAKANJ010000043.1 GCA_021823825.1 bacterium
GATACTTTCTCGTCAAGCGAAAGGAGCGGGGATGCAGGCGTTCACCTTCGGTCAGTCAAAAGCACGGATCATTGATCCTGATGACGCAGGACAAAAAGTAACGTTCAAGGATGTTGCGGGCGCAAAAGAGGCAAAAGAAGAACTTGTGGAAATTGTCGATTTTTTGCGTAATCCGAAAAAGTTTTTGGACATTGGTGCGCAGATTCCTAAGGGCGTACTTCTTATGGGCGCACCAGGAACAGGCAAGACGTTGCTCGCACGCGCAGTCGCAGGAGAAGCAGGTGTGCCGTTCTTCCACTTGTCGGGTTCAGAGTTTGTTGAAATGTTTGTTGGCGTCGGTGCATCACGCGTTCGTGATCTTTTCAAAATGGCGAAGAAGGCAGCTCCAGCAATTATTTTCGTAGATGAAATTGATGCAGTTGGTCGTGTACGAGGCGGTGGTGTTGGCGGAGGAAATGACGAGCGCGAGCAAACACTCAACCAGATTCTTGTAGAGATGGATGGTTTTGAGCCAACTGAAAAAGTTATTGTGATGGCTGCTACGAACCGCCCTGATGTACTTGACCCAGCACTTTTGCGCCCGGGCCGTTTTGACCGTCGGGTAACTCTTGAACTTCCTGATCGCGAAGGACGTGAAGAGATTTTGGCAATTCATGCACGCAAAAAGCCCCTTGCCGAGGATGTAAACCTGAAAGTGGTTGCAGAACGTACGCCAGGATTCTCTGGTGCTGACCTCTACTCCTTGATGAACGAAGGCGCAATTCTCGCCGCTCGTGAAAATCGTAAAACCGTTGCTCAGTTTGACTTCATCCGCGCAATTGAAAAAGTGATGTTGGGGCCAGAACGCAAGAGTCATATTCTCTCAAAAGAAGAAAAGAAAATAACTGCGTACCACGAGGCAGGACACGCGCTCGTTGCGTCGGTGCTTCCGAATGCAGATCCTGTGCACAAGATTTCTATCATTGCGCGTGGCCATGCGGGAGGATACACACTCAAGCTTCCGCTTGAAGAACGACGTCTTCAATCACGCAAAGAATTTCTTGATGACATCGCGATGTCACTCGGCGGTTATGTTGCAGAAGAGATGATCTTTGGCGATATTACGACTGGCCCATCAAACGACTTGCAGGTTGCTACCGCACTTGCACGTGACATGGTTACCAAATATGGTATGTCTGAAAAACTTGGACCAGTAGCGCTTGAGGGAAGTGGCGGGAGAACACTCTTCGGTGGTCGTGGTGTAGACAGCCGTGATTACTCTGAAGATGTGTCGGCCAAAATTGATGCAGAAGTTTCAAAAATAATGAACGATGCATTTGCACGAGCACGCGAGGCGATGACAACGCATCGCAAGGCGCTTGATGCTATTGCAAATGAATTGACGGTGAGCGAAACTATCGAGCGTGAAGACTTTGAGAAACTTTTGATTGCAAATGGTATAATGCCCAAAAAGAAGCAGGAAGAGGCGATTGCATAATTCAATTTCTTATTAATTAATAAATTAAATATTATGTTTGAGGCATTCATGTACAAGCCACCGGAGAAGCATAAAGATGAAGAGGCACACCGCGATAGGACTGGCAAAGAATGGGAAGAATTTGCGAAAGAAAGAGACAAAAGTAATCGGTTGGTCGAAGCTCTCAAAAAAGGTGACCCAGCAGTGCTTCCAAAAGTTAATGAAGAGGGTCTTCTTCTCCAATACTTACCAAAAGAACTTCGTGCTGACCACTCAATAGTTTTAAATGCGGTGAAAAATGATCCTCATGCTCTGGAGTTTGCGGACAAAAAGTTGAAGGATGATTTTGAGATTGTTATGGCCGCAGTTGAGCAGTGGGGAACAATGCTTTCACAAGCTTCCTCGCGCCTGAAGGACGACGAGAGTATCGCTGTTGCAGCAGTTACTAGTCACTCCGATGCTTTGAGAGACGTATCCTCAAGACTTCAAGATAATGAGAATATTGTTTCCATTGCGGTAAACAAAAATCCATCGACAATTGAATATGCCTCGAGACGCCTTAGAAAGGATAAGGATTTTAGAGCGCGTCTCGGTCTTCCGATGGAATAAGATAAATCATAACTCTATGAAAAAATCCAAGGGCGGCCCTTGGATTTTTTGCTGCTGATTTTACTTCTTCTAGTTTTGGTATAATATGGTCATGTAACCGCCCTTAGCTCAGTTGGTTAGAGCACGGAGCTTATAATGACAAACGAGGAGCGTGTGGGAGAGTACTCTCGCGCACGACGTCCGAGAGTCGTCATTATATGGTACTTTTAGAATTCTGCGTCCGCCCTTAGCTCAGTTGGTTAGAGCACGGAGCTTATATCTCCGCGGTCCTAGGTTCGAGTCCTAGAGGGCGGACGAAGAATTTTAATACCATATATCTCCTCGGTCCTAGGTTCGAGTCCTAGAGGGCGGACAACAAAATGTACACTCATAAAGAGTATGAAGCAATTAAGGGAAAGCATGGTCTATACTCGAGTTGGGCGATTTGGGATAATGAAAATATCAAGAATACATCAATTATTGATGGTTACTTTCAGCAACTTGGTGTGCGCTATGTATTTATTGGGTTAAATATAGCGAAGCAGTTGACTAAGACTCCTTGGTCAAATTTCCATGGTGGTAAGCATGATAGAAAACTTAAAAAAGCATGCAATGATACAAAATTGAGGGGGTCTTACCTCACAGACATATTTAAAGATATTCCAGAGTCAAAGTCTGTAAATCTTAAAAAATATATTGATGGAAATATGGAAGTACTAAGGACGAACGTCGCATACTTTAATAGGGAGATGGAGGATATTAAAATAGATAAAGAGACCGTATTTATTATACTCGGCACAGAATCATCGATTGCGTCGAAGTATTTTAAGACTTATTTTTACGGCAAGTATGGAAATCAGATTGTAAACTATTATCACCATTCTTATTTTCAACTAACGGACGATGAGTGGGTTGACGGACTATGGAAAACACTGAGCATAAAATAGGCATTTTAGAATAAAAATAATCAGCGAACAGGTCTTTATTCCCAATGGATATTCTTTTGCCCGGCCTCGATACGTGCACGGAGGAGGGGATGCTTTTCAAGTTCCTCATCCTCTTTTATTAATTGCGCCGCTTCGATGCGTGCCGCTTCAACCATTTTGATATTTTTTATTGCCTCCATGCCGAGATCGGAGATGCCCCATTGTTTTCCACCAGAAAGTTCGCCCGAACCGCGGAGCTCAAGATCAAGCTCTGCAAGCTCAAAACCGTTTTTTGCGGTGATGAGCGCTTTCATCCGTTTGAGCGAGGTTTCATTTTTACTATCGGTGAGTAAGTAGCAATAAGCTTGGTGATTACTGCGAATGACACGGCCGCGGAGCTGGTGAAGTTGAGCAAGTCCGAAACGTTCAGCACCCTCAATCGCAATCATGGTTGCATTGGGAACATTTACGCCCACTTCAATAACGGAAGTTGCTACAAGGATATGAATTTTCCCTTTTGAAAACTCACCCATAATTTTTTCTTTTTCTGCTGGCTTCATCTTGCCATGGAGGACGGAAATTTCAAATTCAGGAAAAACATCTTTCTTCAAACGGCGGGCTTCCTCAACTACAGACTTTGCAATGAGCGCAAGCTCTTTATCGGGGTCGGGCTCATCAATGCGCGGACAAATGACGTACGCCTGACGGCCACTTCTTATTTCCTTTCTCATGTGTTCCTCCATTTGTTTGCGTGTGCTTTTATGCACCAGCTCTGTTTTTATCGGAAGACGTCCTGCTGGCATTTCGTCGAGAAGCGTGAGATCAAGGTTGCCGTAAATAGTAAGTGCAAGTGTGCGCGGGATAGGGGTTGCGGTCATGGAAAGGAAGTGCGGGAAAGTAGAATGTTTTTTTGCAAGCTTGCCACGTTGCATCATCCCAAATCGATGCTGCTCGTCAACGATTGCGAGTGCGAGATTCTTAAACTGTACATTTTTTTGGATAAGCGCATGGGTGCCGATGAGGATAGGGAGCTTTCCTTCGGCGACCCACTTGAGAAGCTGTGCTCGTGACACTTTGGTAGCACCGCTCGGGTCAACTTTTGACGGAAATTTTTTGCACGTGCTTCCAGTAAGCAGACCGATTTCAACTGGAAGATTCTTAAAGTACTCGGTAAAGCTTTTGAAATGTTGCTCGGCAAGAATTTCTGTCGGCGCCATGTATGCGACTTGAAGATTTCCAAATTTATTATCTTTTGGAGCGGTCATTACTGTTGCGTAGGTTGCGGTTGCGGCAACATATGTTTTTCCAGAGCCAACATCGCCCTCAAGAAGTCTCCCCATTGGTACGCCTTTTTTGAAATCAGAAAAAATATGTTCAAGGGCGTGCTTCTGTGCTTCTGTCGCAGAAAAAGGAAATCGTTCAGTAAAGCGAGTGAGAGCTTTGGGTTCAGGGGCAATGATAAACCCGCTTTGCATTTGCGCGAGGAGACGGTCTTTTTGTCGTGCAAGCTGAATCATAAAAACTTCCTCAAAAGCAAAACGCTTGCGAGCCGCTTGCGCATCGCTCTCTTTTTGCGGTGAATGTATCCACACAAGGGCAGTTTTAAGCGTGGGTAGATGATATCGGGCTAGAATATCTTCAGGGATAGGATCAACAAGATGATCAAGTACACCCATGTTGAATACTTTTTGAATATGGTAGTAGATAAAACGCGAGGAGATTCCTTTTGTTTCAGAATAAACAGGGTAAAAAGATGTTACATCTCCCGTCTCGTTAAAAAGAGAGTCATCGCCGCCGAGGGGAAGTTCGTTTGTTCGACCGATCTCAGGGTTTGCAAGATACCGTTCACCTTTACGTTCTTCAATCTTTCCAGACAACTTAACCATCGCTCCAGGAGCGAGCATTTTTGCTATATACGCCTGGTGGAACCACACGACTTTAAGACGACCCGTGGCGTCTTCAACTATTGCTTCGGTCATAGGAATTTTTGTCTTGAATCCACGAGAGCTTTTTGCGGACACGACGCGAGCATAGATCGTTGCTTGCTCGCCGACACCTAGATTTTGAATTGGTTTAAGAAGTGCGGTGTTCGTATAGCGTGTCGGGAAATAG